>NZ_JABWQS010000055.1:0-32193 GCF_014268545.1 Pseudomonas sp. SWRI81 | reverse complement strand
GAGCCACCTTCGGCAACGCGGCGTTCGATCAGACGATCAGAGCCACCTTCGGCAACGCGGCGTTCGATCAGACGATCAGAGCCACCTTCGGCAACGCGGCGTTCGATCAGACGATCCGAACCCCCTTCAGCCAAACGGCTTTCAATCAACTTGTCCGAGCCGCCTTCTGCGACCAGGGTCTGTGCCGGGGTGGCGGCAAAAGCGTTAACTGCGAAAACCGAAAAAGCGATGCTGAGAAGGGTTTGGCGTTTCATGATCGTGTGCTCCAGGGGGTGTTGTTGGTTTGTCTGGAGCCGATGTTACGCCGCGCAATTTTTATGAGAACTTCATTGACGTGATGATGAACATCGACGCCGATGATGTTTACCCAAACCCGCGAGTCAGAGGGGTTTCGGCCGGATGCACAGCTCACCGCTGGCACGAATGAGCGCCAGTTCATGCAGCGCATCCGTGGTCATACCGCTGCGAACACTGGTCAGCCAGGCCGGGCAATCGGGATCCTGCCGATAGGGCGCGAACCCGGCGTATTGCGCTAACAGACGCTTTTGCAATTCATCCAGACGCGGGCGAATCTGCGCGGCGAGATCCGGGCGCGGCGTGTCCGGTGCAGCGCCTGCCGCTTGCCAGCGTGCGAGTAAACCGTACTGCACCAGTTTGTTCGCTTCCATTTGCGCGGCAATCAACTGCGCAACGTCGTCCGGGTCGAGGCTGTGTTCGGCAGCCAGCGTTCTGGCACTGGCAATGACCTGGGCTTCACGTGGGCTGTCCTGGATCGGCTTGCCGCTGTCCCATTTGGTCAGGGCAACGAGGTCGCCGATGTTCAGGCGTTCATTCAGGGTGGACAATAATGGCTTCAATGAATCAGGCGCCGCTGAAGGTGCGGCTGCCTGGGTGCAGGCGGCGCATAGAGCGAGGAGGGTGCCTAGCAAAACATTGACAGCGTTGCGCATGATTCGAGCCTCAATAAATAACTGTTGAAAAGCCGTGCTTTACCACAGCTGCACACTGCCACAAAGCAATGCCCGGTATTTACACAAATGCCAAAACAGACAATCAACAGGGATTGGAAATGTTGATTGCACCCGGCCCGCAACTCACCGAAGCTATCGTCAATCAGGCCTTCCGCCGTCGAGATGGACCTCCAGCCAATGCAAAGTGCCACCTTCGCCAAGCCCCTCTGGCAAACCTATCTGCTTTTTCTGGCGCCGATGGTGCTGTCGAATTTTCTGCAATCGATGTCGGGTACGGTCAACAGCATTTATATCGGCCAGATGCTCGGTACCCAGGCGCTGGCGGCAGTGTCCGGCATGTTCCCCATCGTGTTTTTTTTCATTGCCCTGGTCATCGGCCTCGGCGCTGGCGCGGGTGTGTTGATCGGTCAGGCGTGGGGCGCGCGGGAAACGCATAGGGTCAAGGCGATCGCCGGCGCGACACTGCTGTTGGGTGTGTTGATCGGCCTGGTTGCCGCAGTGCTGGGAACCCTGTTTGCGCGGCAGGCGCTCACGGGATTGGGGACTCCGGCGGATGTACTCGACGATGCGGTGAGCTATGCCCGGGTGATGTTGTGGATCCTGCCGTCGCTGCTGGTGTTCGTGCTGTTCACGCAATTGCTGCGCGGTGTCAGCGACACGCTGTCGCCGTTGCTGGCGCTTATCGTATCGACCGCCGTGGGGCTGGCGCTCACGCCGGCACTGATCCGCGGCGGGTTCGGCTTGCCGCAACTGGGCATACAAAGTGCGGCGTATGCCGGGCTGGCCGGGAATCTCGCGGCCATGGCGTGGCTTGCGTGGCGCCTGCTCCGCAAGGGCCATCCGCTGGCGCCGGATCGTGAGTTCTTTGCTGCCTTGCGACTGGACCGGGTGATTCTCGGCAAGGTCCTGCGTATCGGCTTGCCGACCGGGGTGCAGATGATCGTGCTGTCGTTGTCGGAGCTGGTGATTCTGGCACTGGTCAACCAGCACGGTTCACAGGCGACGGCGGCTTATGGCGCGGTGACCCAGATCGTCAACTATGTGCAGTTTCCGGCGTTGTCGATTGCGATCACCGCGTCGATCCTCGGCGCACAAGCCATCGGCGCCGGGCGTCTGGAGCGCATGGGGCCGATTCTGCGTACCGGGCTCTGGATCAACGTGTGCCTGACCGGCGGCCTGATCGTGCTCGGGTATCTGCTGTCGCACTGGTTGCTGGGCTTGTTCCTGACGGAGGACTCGACCCGGGCGATGGCCGAGCACCTGCTGCACATCATGCTGTGGAGCCTGTTGGTGTTCGGGTTCCAGGCGATCGTCGGCGGGATCATGCGCGCCAGCGGCACGGTACTGGTGCCAGTGGCTATCGCGATCTTCTGTGTAGTCGGCGTGCAGTTGCCGGCGGCGTACTGGCTCGACGGACAGTTTGGTTTGCAGGGGGTGTGGATGGCGTTCCCGGTGGCGTATCTCGGCATGCTGGCGTTGCAGACCCTGTACTACAAAAGGGTGTGGCAACACCAGAAAATCGAGCGGTTAGTGTAGGCGCTGGCGTAACGGCGGGTTGTTTGCTTAAGTCATCCAAGGCCCGCGACGGGCGTCCGGAGAATTCCATGTCGCTGCGATTTCTGCTGGTTGCCGTGATTTCCTTCTTTGCCATGGCCGCCGCGCAGGCCGCTGAATACACCCGGGTCAACACCAGCGCCAGTCATATCAGTTTCACCTACAACCAGATGGGCTCGCGGATGTACGGCACCTTCAGCAAGTTCGAGGCGACGCTGGACTTCAACACCGACTACCCCGCCAACGCCCGCACCACCTTGCACATCGAGCTGGGCAGCATCGATGCCGGCAGCGAGGACGCCAATACCGAGCTGGTGAAACCGGCCTGGTTCGACACAGATAAATTCCCGGTGGCCGTGTTTGAATCCAGCCGCTTTACGCCGGTGGGCGAGAACCGTTACCGGATCGCTGGCCAGCTCACCCTCAAGGGCATCACGCGCGAGGTTGATGTGCCGGTGGAGCTGAAGCCGGACAACGCCGTCGGCATTTTCGACGGTGAACTGATCCTCAAACGCGACGAGTTCGGCCTCGGTGCCGGGGAGTGGGCGGACAGCGTGGTGTCCAAGGACATCGCGATCAAGTTCAGGGTGGTGGCGCCACAACAGTGAAGACGTGATTGGCGTCTTCAGTGCCCGCCGAGTAATTGGCGAATCAGATTGGGCGTGCTGCCTGTCCAGCGCTTGAACGAACGCCGGAAGTTCGCGGCATCGGTAAAACGCAGGTAGTCGGCGACCTCTTCGTTGCTCATGCCTTTGACCTGATACAGGTAGAGCGCCACATGTTTGCGCACCCGGTCCACCTGTTGCTGGAACCCGGTGTCGTGTTTATGCAGTTTGCGCTTGAGAGTCGCAGCGCTCATGGAAAAATGCTGAGCGGCTTGTTCCAGGCTCGGCGGTTGGCGCACATGGTCTTGCAGGTGGGCGTAGAGACAATCGGTGAAACTGGCGGCGAACCCCAGATGTTCGATCTCGCGCAGCGCGTCCTGGCGTGCGACCTGGCCCGCCGTCGCCGAGGCACCCGGCCAGGGGCGAGCGAGGTATTCCCGGGGGATGCGCATCAGGTCCAGCGGCCGTTCGAACCGGGTCTGTTCGCCCAGATGCACCCAGTACTGTTCAACGTAACGCGGTTCTGCGTGGCTGAAGCTGCATTCCCACGGCAGACGCTGCCCGCTGAGCCACTGACTCATGGCCACCAGCGAGGTCATGCTCGCTTCGAGCAGGAAGCGCCATTGCTCGCCGGCACCGCAGCTGTCCAGCCAGTAGACGTAGGCGAAGCGTTCATCGAGTAACAGTCGCGGGGTCATCAACGGGCTCAGCAACGCCTGTTGCTGGATCAGCGTGTCGAGGGCCTGATGCAGATTTTGCGCGTGGCGCAAGGCGTGACTGGCTGCGCCGTAGTGTCCGGGCAGCAAGCGCTGGCCGAACAGAAAACTACTGTCGTCGGCATTGAGCAAGCGCCGGCTGTTGCCGATCAACCCGAGAAACTGCTGCGGACTCAAACGGGTCTGGCCGGCCAGAATGTCCTCATGGAACAGCCCGGTGCCGCGCAACAGACGGTGGCTGTCGATATCCCGGGACAGGGCCAGGTCGATCAGGGTGGCGGGTTGGTAATGCCCGGGAATGAAACGGCTGTCGGCTTCGTACCACGTGGTCTTGACGGTCATGGTCGGCCTCAAGCGCTTTTCGCCAGGGGCGATTTGGCTCGGGCCAGCGCCAGGTTCAGACGCTTGAGCAGCGCCTCGGGCGTCTCCTCCAACGCCATGACCGCGGCGGTGCAGGCCGACAGTTGCAGCCGCTCGCCATGCTGGCGCGTCTTGTGTGCCAACGCTTGCACGGCCTGTTGCAGTTCCTGCGCCATCGCCTGCGCCTGGCGTTCGCCCGTGTTGGGCAGCAACACCACAAAGCGGTCGCCGGCCAGCCGGCAGAGCAAATCCTGATGGCGCAGGTTGAGCAGTAACAAATGACTCAACGCTTGCAGCACCGCATCGCCCTCGGCGTGCCCGTAGGCCTGGTTGATGGCAGCGAAGTTGTCCAGATCCAGCACCAGCAACGACAGCGGCTGCTGCTGCGCGACGCTCTCCACGAGGCTATCGGCCAGTTGGCGCTTGAGGTAGTCGGCGCTGCCCAGAGGGGTGAGTTTGTCGAACAGCCGGTGTTCACGGAACAACCGTTCACGTTTTTCCATCTGCGCGCTGATCGCCAGTTGCTCGCGATGCCAGTGATAAATGCCCAGGGTCAGCAACACCATCCCCACGGGCATCGGTCCGGATTCCAGCCAGTGGTCCCAGGTGATGCTGTCGGGCAAGCGGATGAATTCGTCGAGGCTGTCGATCCACCAGGAAAAGAAAATGCCGCTCAGGCCCAGCACCAGATAATTGGTCACGCGACCGGCCGGTCGGCTTTTAAGCACCAGCGCCAGCCAGATCAGGGCGAGCAGCGCCGAGCCGCCTTCGCCGACGATATCGAGCCAGACCCATTCGCTGATCGGCTTGAGTTCTCCGCAGGCCAGATGCAGGAGCAGACCGAGATTGGCCGCCACCAGCAGTGCCGCAAGTTTCCAACGGTGGGGTTTGAGCACTGAGAACATGGCCGCGGTCCTGTAGCGAAGAAGCAATGCGCGCCAGCACAGCAGATGCTTGTGACAGTAGGGTGACAGCGGCTGCGGGTCGGATCAGCTCATCGTCGTGCAAGGGATTTCTGAAAAAACACCGCCGACCTTGTGGGAGCGAGCTTGCTCGCGAAGGCACGGTGTCTGCGGCCGATCAGGCTGCAGGTGCCGCGGCCTTCACCAGCAAGCTCGGTACCACAGGTTCAAGTGCCGGGTGGGGGAGGTCATTTCAGCTCATTCTGCCGGCCAGATCCTGCAAAACCCCGACTTAAACGGCTCGCCCGTCAACCCTGTCACAGAAGCGTCACGCGCCGCCCCTAGCGTGCCCCTCCAGTTGCCGGGCCACTTGCCTGGCCGGACCGGACTCTTTTGGGGGACACACATGTACCAGCGCAGCGGCACCGTCGGGCTCTTCAGTTTCACCCTGACCGCCTTGGCCATGGCGATGACCAGCGAGCGGCTTTACGCCGCCGATGCCAGCGCCAATGTCGAGCATGTTGAAGTGGTGGGTCAGGCTGCCAGTATCGACTCGGCGCTCAAGCAACAGCGGCGTTCCGACAGCATCGAAAGCGTGGTGCACGCTGATGGCGTCGCGCAGCTGCCGGATGAAAACGTTGCCGAAGCGGCGCAACGCTTGCCCGGCATCAGCGTCGAGCGCGATCAGGGCGAAGGGCGTTTCGTCAGCGTGCGCGGCCTGGGACCGGATCTGAACAGCGTGACCATCAACGGCACGCTGGTGCCGTCACCGGAAAGCGAACGCCGCGCCGTGGCATTGGACGTGTTGCCGTCGGAGCTGGTGCAGTCGCTGTCGGTGATCAAGACGCTCACCCCGGACATGGACGCCAACTCCCTGGGCGGCACGGTGGATGTGAAAAGCCTTTCGGCGTTCGATCACAAAGGCTTGTTCTACACCGGCGGCACCGAAGCCAGCTACGACAAGAACACGCACCAGACCAGCCCGAAATTTTCCGGTGCGGTCAGTAACCGGTTCAGCCTTGGCGATGGCATCGACAACTTTGGTGTCGCGGCTGCATTGAGCTGGCAGAAGCGCGACTTCGGTTCGGACAACGTCGAAACCGGCGGCGCCTGGGATTTCCAGCGCGGTGCGCAACTTGAAGAGTTTGAACAGCGCGACTACGACATCAGCCGCGAACGCACCGGCGCAGGTGTCAATTTCGATTACAAACCTGACGACCTCAGCAGCTATTACCTGCGCACGCTGTACAGCCGCTACAAGGACAGCGAAACCCGTAACTCGACCGCTATTGAGTTCGCCGAGCCTCAGGTGGCCGGTGTGCTCGGCGATGCCGAAGGCAGTCGCAAGCTCAAGCAGCGCGAGGAAACCCAGCAAATCCAGTCCTACGTGCTCGGCGGCGAACGCCTGCTTGGCCTCTGGACCCTCAGCGGTCAGGCCGGCTACAGCCGCTCCAGCGAAGACAGCCCAGGGCACATCGCCAATGCCGCGTTCAAAGGCATTGATGACTTTTCCGACAGCGGCTTCTACAGCAACGACAAACCGCGCCCGATCATTGGCCAGAACTTCTACAATGCCAGTCAGTTCAGCCTCGACAAGGTCGACTGGGAAAAGCAGAACACCACCGATACCGAGAAAAACCTGCGCCTGGACCTGGCCCGCGACTACGACCTGAGCGGCTATGCCTCGCAGGTCAAATTCGGTGGCAAGGTCAGCCGGCGCAACAAGGACAACGACCTCGACGCCTGGGTCTATGAGGACTTTGACGACCTCGGCTTCAATGACGCGCAGCTCAACCTCGATCGTTTCGCCAAAGGTTCGGTGGATTATCGCCTGGGTCAGTTCGGACCGGGGATCAGTGGCAGCGCGATCAAGAACCTCATCGGCGGGCTGAACCGTGCGGATTTCTACGACCAGACCGAATCGACGGTCAACGATTTCAAGATGAGCGAGGACATCAACGCCGGTTACCTGATGAACACGATCGACATCGATGACTGGCGCTTCATCGCCGGCCTGCGTTACGAGGGCACCGAATTCGAAGCCAAAGGCACTGGCGCTACCGATGGCGACTTCGAGGCCACCAAGACTCAGCGTCGTTATCACCACTGGCTGCCGGGCTTGCATGCGCGTTATCAACTGGACAAAAACACCCAGGTGCGCGCGGCCTGGACCAAGACCGTGGTGCGCCCGACCTTCGGCCAACTGGCGCCAGGGTTTGTCATTGACGACGATGAAGCGACGTTCGGCAACCCCGATCTGAAACCGCTGGAGTCGAGCAACCTCGACCTGGGCATCGAACATTTCATGGGCCGCGCCGGTACGGTCTCGGCGTTCGTGTTCTACAAGGACATCGAAAACTTCGTCTACAACACCGACCTTGCCGGCACCGGTGCCTGGACCAATTTCTCCGAAGCGCACACCTTCGCCAACGGCGACAGCGCCAAACTCTACGGCCTGGAGCTGGCCTATTCGCAGAAGTTCGACTGGTTGCCGGCGCCGTGGGACGGCCTGTTGCTCGGCGCCAACACCACGTTCAGCCGCTCCAGTGCCGACATCGAAGGCTTCGATAGTGCCAGTGGCACTCAGCGCAAACGCAGCATCGATCTGCCGAGCCAGTCCGACACCGTCGGCAACCTGATGCTCGGTTGGGAAAAGGACAAGGTCAGCCTGCGCCTGTCAGCCAATTACAAATCCGCTTACCTCTATGAGCTGGCCTCGATCGACGACAAGGACCATGACCTGCATGTCGATGCGCAGACCTTCGTCGATTTCAGCGCGCGTTATTCGCTGACAAAAAATCTGCAGTTGAGCTTCGAGGCGCAGAACCTCACCGACGAGTCGTATTTCGTCTACACCGGCCACCGCTCCTACAACGGTCAGTACGAAGAATACGGCCCGACCTACAAGCTCGGCCTGACCTTCACTCATTTTTAAGCCTCGGCTGGCGGCCGGGTGCCGCCGTCGATCCACGCACGACAAGGATTCTGCCGGTTCATGAGTATTCATTCGCGACACCAACGCTGGATGCTGGCGACGCTGATCAGCCTGTTCGCCGGCCCGACCCTGGCGGCCACGCCGAGCCTGACGCTCGAACCGTGGGCGCCGACGCTCAAGCTCGAGGCACTGAGTTTTCTGCCCGGAGACCTGCGCCTGGCGATCAGTCCCGCGCAAGGTCTGTTGTTGCTCGATGCCCAAGGCGCCGAGCGCGCCCGGTTGCAAGGTTCGTTCAGCAGCCTGGACAGCCGCGCATCCGCTCGCGGCACGTGGGTCGCCAGCCTCGACACCGCGCGCCAGCAGGCGCTGGTCGTGGGCCTGAATGCCGAGCGGCGGCAATGGGGCACGCCGTTGTATTTGCCCACCCGGGACTTCGCCGTGAACGGCCTCTGCCTGTACCGCGACGACGCCGACAACCTGTTTGTGTTTCTCGTCGGTGAGGAGGGCAAGGGCGAGCAATGGCTGGTGGGCAACGGCGTCACGCTCAACGCTCAGGCCCAGCGCGTGCGCGGCCTGCCATTGCCACCGTCGGCGACGTTCTGTCGGGTCGACGACGCTGCGCAGCATCTGCTGGTCAACGAAGAAAACGTCGGCTGGTGGGCCTACCCCGCGCAGGCTGAGGCCGAGGTGATGCGCTCACCGGTGGCCCTGCGCAAACCATTCGGCCAGATCAGTGGCGAGGCCGGCGCCCTGGCCGTGCTTCCCGGCGGCATTCTCGGGCTTGACCCGAAAGCCGCACAGTTGCACCTCTATCAACAGCAGGACGAGGGCTGGACGGCGCAGGCGACCTTGCCCTTGGCGGGGTTGAAGGAACCGCAGGATCTCGCTGTGCAGCCAGCCGGCAGCGGTTTGCAGTTGCTGGTTCGTGACGATGACGATGGCCGCGTTTACCAAGGCCATCTCGACTGGCAAGCCACGCCGGTGCCGCTGCCGCCGGTGCTGCCCACCGTGGCTGCGCAGGCGCAGAGCGCGCCGGTCGCGCGTCAGGGCGATGCGGCGGATGATCCCGCGATCTGGGTGCATCCGCAGCAACCGTCGCTCAGCCGTGTGCTCGGCACCAATAAGAAGCAGGGCCTGCTGGTGTATGACCTGCAAGGCCGGCAAGTACAGGAGTTGCCGGTCGGACGCCTGAACAACGTGGATGTGCGGGCCCACTTCAAACTGGGTACGCAGACGGTGGATCTGGCGGTGGCCAGTCATCGCGATCACAACAGCCTCAGCCTGTTCGCCATCGACCGCCACAGCGGCCAACTGCGCGCCATCGGCGAAGTGCCGACGCCGTTGCAGGACATCTACGGCCTGTGCCTGTTTCAACCGGCCAGCGGCGAAATCTACGCCATCGCCAACGACAAGGATGGCACCTTTCTGCAATACCGACTTGGCGCCCCCGACGGCAAGGTTCAGGGCGAGTTGGTGCGGCGTTTCAAGGTCGATAGCCAGCCTGAAGGTTGCGTTGCCGACGACCAGCGCCAGCGTCTGTTTATTGGTGAAGAGGACGTCGGTGTCTGGGCCGTGGACGCCCGTGCCGATCAACCCGCGACCCTGACCAGCGTGATCAAGGTTGGCGGGCCGCTGCACGCTGATGTTGAAGGGCTGGCGCTGTATCAGAGCCAGGCATGGGACTACCTCGTCGTCTCAAGCCAGGGCAATGACAGCTATCTGCTGCTGGACGCCGAGCCGCCCTTTGCTATGCGCGGGGCGTTCCGGGTCGGGCTCAATGCGTCCGCCGGGATTGACGGAGCGTCGGAAACAGACGGTCTGGAGGTCACCTCGGCCAACCTCGGCGGGCCTTGGAGCCAGGGCTTGCTGGTGGTGCAGGACGGCCGCAAGCGCATGCCCGAGCAAAGTCAGAACTTCAAGTTCGTGCCCTGGGCCGAGGTGACCAAAGCGCTGAAGTTGCCCTGAGCCGTCATCAACCGGTCATCCATTTTTCATCGAATAGCGGTGCGGTTGTTGCCTTGACCGCACCGGCCATTGCCCACAAGGAGATTCACCATGCAGGCCACGCTCGAACACATGACGATCTGGGGGCTGATCAGCGATGCCAGTCTTTTGGTCAAAGCCGTGATGCTCACCCTGTTACTGGCCTCGCTGGTCAGCTGGTATCTGATCATCCAGCGCGGCCGCGTGCTGCAACGGCGCGACCGTCAGTTGAGCGCGTTCCTCCAGCGTTTTCGTCTGACCCCGGAACTGTTGCCGCTGTACCGCGAAACGGCGCAGGTCGATGATGCCGAGGCGGGGATCGAGCCGATTTTCAATGCTGGATTCGCTGAGTTTCGCCACCTCAATCAGCACGCCGGCAATCACGCCGATGCCGTCCAGGAAGGCGTAGAGCGGGCTCTGCATGTGGCCATCAGCGAGCAGGAGTTGCAACTGGAAAAAGGTTTGCAGTTCCTCGCCACGGTCGGTTCGGTGAGCCCGTACATCGGTTTGTTCGGCACCGTGTGGGGCATCATGAATTCCTTCCTCGGTTTGTCTCAGGTCCAGCAAGCCACGCTATCAACGGTTGCGCCGGGCATCGCCGAAGCGTTGATTGCCACCGCCATCGGCCTGTTCGCGGCGATCCCGGCGGTCATCGCTTACAACCGGTTTGCGGCGCGCAGCCAGACCCTGCTGACGCGTTACTACGCCTTCGGCAACGAACTGCAAGTGCGCCTGCATCGCGAGTTGCACGGCACGCCAATGAACATTGCCGCTGCGGCGTGAAGGAGAGACAACGATGCTCGTCCGGCCGCAACGCAAGCACGGCCCCAAGGCCGAAATGAACGTGGTGCCTTACATCGACGTGATGCTGGTGCTGTTGGTGATTTTCATGGTGACCGCACCGATGCTGACCCAGGGGGTAAAAGTCGAGTTGCCGAAAATTGCCAGCGAAGCCCTGGCCAGCGACACGCGCCAGCAGATTCTGACGCTGTCGGTAAAAGCCGAGGGTGGTTATTACTGGAACCTGGGCGGCGAACTGGATACGCAGCATCAAACCGACAGTGCCGTCGCCCTCGATGACATGCGCGCCAAGGTCGAGCAGATTGTCGCGCAACGCCCCGACACTCAGGTGTACATCCGCGCCGACAAGGACGCCGGTTATGGCCGGGTGGTCGCGGCGATGGCGGTGTTGCAGCAGGGCGGGGTAAGCCACCTCGGCCTGGTGACCGAGGCCCCGCAATGACGGCGATGATCATGCACAGTCCTGCTACAATGACCGCGTCCATGCCCCGGCGGAATTTGCGCCAGCACAGTCTCGCCGCCGCGCTGGCGCTGGCACTGCACGCGGTGGTGCTGGGCTTGCTCATCCACACATGGTCGGCGCCGGCGCCTGAGGTCAAACCGCCGCCCGTGTTGACCACGCAACTGGTGATGGTCGCGCCCGCCGCGCCCGCTCCGGCACCTGAACCCGTTGCCACGCCTGCGCCGATCGTCGAGCCGGCGGTGGCTGCTGCCGTCGCCCCTGCGAAACCGCTCGCGGCGGCAAAACCTGCGGCACACAAACCGCAAGCCGCGGCATTGGCCCGCAAACGCGTGGAGGAACGCCAGCGCGAGCAACAGGTCGAGCAGCAACGCGAGCAGCAGCAAGCGCAAGAAACCGCCGCTGCGCAGCAACGGCTGGCGCAACAGCAAGCGGCGCAGCAGCAAGCGCAGCAGGCCGAGCGCGCCCGTCAGCAGGCGCTCGCCGACAGCCGTCAATACCTGCCGCTGAGCAAAGAAGCGCCGGAGTATCCGGAGCGTGCACTGGACAAAAATATCGAAGGCGATTGCTCCGTGGAGTACACGGTCAACCCGCAGGGCCGGGTCGAGAACCCCAGGGTCCTCGACGGCTGCCATCCGCTGTTCATCCGGCCATCGCTGGCCGCGGCGCAGACGTTCAAGTATCAGCCGCGGATCATCGACGGCGTCGCGGTGTCCGTGCCGGCGGTGCGCAATACCTTTCACTATCGGATCAAGTGAGCGGTCTGTGATCCGTGCATGCCTGGGGGAAAGCACAGGGTATGATGTCGCGGTTTTCCGCCGGAGTCCGCCCATGCCACGCATCACCCACTACACAACCCCATGCCCCGAAAGCGTCAACAGCCAGATCCTGCAAATGGTCGTCGATTACCTGACCGACATCAGCGCCGTCGGCCTCGGCCCGAGCAATCTGTTGTACAACGTTTATCAGTACGCGGTCGGCTATGAGGTGCATCTGTATCTGGAAGCGTTGAATGGCGAGAAGGGCACCGAGGTGGAGTTGCTGGTTGCCAGCGCTGATGACGACCCGGAACAGGTCATCGGCTTTCTGTTGTACCTGCCGGTGCAGGGCGATTGGGAAGCGTGCAGCGTCGCTTACCTGGCGGTGCGCGACGGGCATCGCCGTCAGGGTGTGGCGCGGGCGATGATCGCCGAGATGGTCGGGCGGTATCCCCATGCGGAACTGGCGTGTAGCGTCGGCAAGGTGCCGTATTTTGAAGCGATGGGTTTCGAGGTGATCGGTCAGCGCGAAACCCAGGTGCTGATGAGCACCCGGCATTACCGCAGCAACGGCTTGCGCGGCTTTATCGACACGACGCCGATCTACCGTTCGCTGGAGGTGCAACAGATTCACACCTACCTGCTGCAGAAAAACGGCAAGCGCGCGATGCTCGATGCGGAAAAACAGCGTGACCGGCACCTGGATCAGACCAGTCGCCACGTTGAAGCATTTGTCCGTCAGCGCCTGACCTTGCACTGATTTGGCTGCAGGCCAGAAGCCCTTGTTGCGAACCGCGCAGCAAGGGCTTTTTTGTGCCTGCAATCTCAACCGAGCTTGACGTTCATGGTGATCCGCGCCGTGAACACTTTCTTGCCTTCGCTATCGTGGATGTCGACGGTGACGATCTTGTCGCCATCGCTGTGCCAATCCACCCCCTCAGCGCTGGCGACGGCGGTCACGTCGGTCTTGGCTTTGGCCAGATATTCCACGGTCATGCCTTTAGGGATCCAGCGAGCGCCGTCGGGAATCGACACATCGGTCATCATCCCGCCGGCCAGTTCTGCCGCGTTGCACAGGGCGATCGCATGCACCGTGCCGAGGTGATTGGTGATCTCCTTGCGAAACGGCACCTGCACGGTAGCTGCGTTTGGGCGCAGCTCACTGATCAGCGGATTGATGGTGCTGAAATACGGTGCGAACTGGCAGGCCATTTTGCTGAAAGCGTCGGCACCGACGCTGTTGAACATGCTGAGCGACTGACTCATGAGAAAGACCCCTGATTTAGGCTGGTTGGCAGAATGATGTTCCGTTACAGAATAATGTTCTGTAACGGAACGGTATTCTGTCTGAGGGAAATCTGTCAACCTAGGCGTGTTTTCTCACGGGCAATACCTGCCTTTTTTCCACCTCGTTTTCAGGCCTCAAGCAGCATGGACACCGCCGATTTACTGGAACGCAGCTACCCCGGCCGCCGCGCCGAACTCAAGCGCGATATTTTTCGCAAGGCCCTGAACCTGTTCAACGAACAGGGGATCGAGGCCACCACCATCGAGATGATTCGCGCCGAATGCGACACCAGCGTCGGCGCGATCTACCATCATTTCGGCAATAAGGAAGGTTTGGTAGCGGCGCTGTTTTTCACCGCGCTGGAGGATCAGGCGCGCCTGCGCGATGCGTATCTGGACGCGGCGAAGACCACCGAAGAAGGCGTGCAGGCGCTGGTTTTCAGCTACGTCGACTGGGTCGAGCAACAGCCGCAGTGGGCGCGCTTTCAGTACCACGCGCGCTTTGCCGTGACAAAAGGGCCGTTCAAGGAGGAACTGGCCGAGCGCAACAAAACGCGCAATCTGCGTCTGCGCCAATGGCTGGCTGAGTCCGGGCGCGCCGCTGAACTTCAGCAACTGCCCGCCGAACTGTTGCCATCGCTGATCATCGGCCAGGCAGACAGCTATTGCCGGGCCTGGCTGGCAGGCCGGGTCAAGGGCAGTCCGACCGCCTATCGCGAAATACTCGCGCAAGCGGCATGGCACTCGATTCGCGCTGAGGCGCCGGCTGGGGACTGATGCGCGCAGAGCAAGCCCGCTCCCACAGGTTTTTGTGGTGTTTGCGGTTGTTGTGTCTAGCCGCGGTCAATGTAGGAGTGAGCCTGCTCGCGAAGGCGGTGGGTCAGGCGGCGGAGATGTTGACTGTGCAGGCCCCTTCGCGAGCAAGCCCGCTCCCACAGGTTTTTGTGGTGTTTGCGGCTGTTGTGTCTAGCCACAGTCAATGTAGGAGTGATCCTGCTCGCGAAGGCGGTGGGTCAGGCGGCGGGGATGTTGGCTGTGCTGGCGCCTTCGCGAGCAAGCTCGCTCCCACAGGTTTTTGTGGCTTCAGTGGCTGTTGTGTCTAGCCGCAGCCAATGTAGGAGTGAGCCTGCTCGCGATGGCGGTGTGTCAGGCAGCGGGGATTCTGACTGTACAGGCCCCTTCGAGAGCAGGCTCGCTCCTAGGAATTGCTGGTGTGTCAGGTGATGCGCTGGAAGACCAGGGCCTTGAGGCCGCTTTGCGGGTCGATATCGGGGAACTCCGGCGGGTTGTCCAGCCGCTGTTCGAAGCGCAGGCTCGGCGCTTCCTGGGTCACGCCATCAATCAGGAAGTCCGGGCCGAACGACGGGTCGTTCATGCAGGCCAGCACGGTGCCTTGCGCTGTCAGCAGTTCCGGCAGGCGCCGCAGGACACGCTGGTAATCCTTGGTCAGCAAGAAGCTGCCTTTCTGGAACGACGGCGGATCGATGATCACCAGATCGTACGGCCCGCTGTTGATCACTTTGCCCCAAGACTTGAACAGGTCGTGGCCGAGAAAACTCACTTTGCTCAGGTCGTGGCCGTTCAAGCGATGGTTGTCGCGCCCCCGGCTCAGCGCCGCGCGGGACATATCCAGATTGACCACATGGCTGGCGCCACCCTCGATCGCCGCCACGGAAAAACCGCAGGTGTAGGCAAACAGGTTCAGCACGCGCTTGCCTGCCGCCTGTTCGCGCACCCAGTTGCGCCCGAAACGCATATCGAGAAACAGCCCGGTGTTCTGCTTGCGCCCAAGGTCGACGCGGTACTGCAAGCCGCCCTCGACGATGGTCATTTCGTCGATTTCCTCACCGATCAGCCATTCGGCCGTGCTTTGCGGCAGGTATCGATGCTGGAACAACAAGGTGTGCGCGCCGCACTGCTGCCATTGCGGCGAAGCGGTCAGTTGCAGCAGCGTTCCCTTCAGACCTTGCAATTGCTCCGGCGCCGGTTCCTTGAACAGCGACACCAGCACCACGCCCTGTAACCAATCCACGGTCAGTTGCTCCAGCCCCGGCCAGCAACGTCCGCGGCCGTGAAACAGGCGGCGGGTTTCGCTGGGTGCTGCCGCCAGTGCAGGCAGCAAATGGGCGTGGAGGGTGGCGAGGGCTTGAGGGTTCATCGGTCAGGATCGGCCAGAAAAGGGCCGGCATTTTAACCATAAATGAGCGCTCGGGACGCTCGTTGCCGCCCGAAAACAACACCTTGTAGAAAACACCTGTATCAAAAATGAATTTATGCAAGACACGCTGCTCATACCAGATAAGCAGCGGATTCAAGCCGCTATTCGAAAATGTAATTCGGGGGAGTGCTGTTCATGTGCCCTACACCTACGTCGAGCGCGCACCTTCCTGGCGGATTGATTCTGGTTGTCGAGGACGATCCGTTGATTCTGGAATTTCTCTGCGAAATTCTTCAGGAAGAAGGGTTCAAGGTCGAACCGCAAATCAGCGCCGACGCTGCATCACTGTATCTGGAGCAGCATGCGGCGGACGTCGCGCTGTTGCTGACCGACATCACCATGCCCGGCACCCTCAATGGTGCCGACCTGGCCAATCTGGTCGGCGACCGCTGGCCGGAAAAACCGGTGATGGTCATGTCCGGCTATGAAACGCCGGAGACCTCGGGGGTCAAGCACACGGTCGCGTTTATCAAGAAGCCGTGGGCCATCGGCCAGTTGCTCGATTGCGTCGAGAGCGCGTTCAAAGCCAAGGCACCGCGCCTGCACTGACAATGCTACATTGCCGGGCTCATCTGCCCGGCCATCTGTCAGAGGATTTGCCCCTTTGTCTGCTAACACATCGGTTTTCGAGCGCGCCTTCGGCGCTTTCCTGTTCGACATGGACGGCACCGTCCTCAATTCCATCGCCGCCGCCGAGCGCATCTGGTCAGCCTGGGCCGTGCGCCATGGCGTCGATGTCGAGGCGTTTCTGCCGACCATTCATGGCGCGCGGGCCATCGATACGATCACGCGCCTGAACCTGGCGGGCGTGAATGCGCAGGAGCAAGCGGCGTTTATCACCGCGGCGGAAATCGACGATGTTGAAGGCATTGTCGAGATTCCCGGCGCAGCGGCATTTCTCAACCGCTTGCCGCAAGACCGTTGGGCCATGGTGACCTCGGCGCCACGGGACCTGGCCCTGCGGCGAATGGCGGCAGCGGGAATTGCCGAACCGGCGGTGATGATCACGGCTGAAGACGTACAGGCCGGCAAGCCTGATCCTGCGGGTTATTTGCTCGCTGCGAAACGGCTTGGCGTCGAGCCTGCGGACTGCCTGATTTTCGAAGACGCCGCTGTCGGTATTCAGGCGGCAGAGGCTGCGGGCGCTGCGCTGATGATCATCACCACTACTCATCAACACCCTGTTGAAACGGCGCACGCGACGCTGGCCAGTTACGACGCGCTACGTGTCGAGGTGGAGAGCAATGGTCGATTACGCCTGCAAAAAAACTGACATCAGATTTTTGTGGCGAATATCAGTTCGCCTTCGCGAGCAAGCTCGCTCCCACAGGTTTTTGCGCTGTTCATTCCGTTAAAATCCGACTATCTGAATCCTTCGAGAGAGAGGTTTTTATGCCAACAGCATCCGCAACCATTGACATCCCGGCCTCGGCCGAACAGGTCTGGCAATTGATCGGCGGCTTCAACACCCTGCCGGATTGGCTGCCGTTCATTGCCAGCAGCGAGCTGAGCGAAGGCGGGCGTGTCCGCACCCTGCGCACTGCGGACGGTGCCGTGGTGATCGAGCGCTTGCAAACCTTTGATAACGCCGCGAAGACTTACAGCTATTCAATCGAACAGGCACCGTTCCCGGCGAGTGATTATCTGGCAACGATCAAGGTCGAGGCCCAAGGGCAGGGCGCCCGGGTCATCTGGTCGGGAAGCTTTAACGCCGTCGGCGTGAGCGATGACGAAGTGGTGGCATTGTTCACTGGCATCTACCAAGGCGGCCTCGACGCCCTGCGGGCCAATTACCCAACCTGAGAACACCACAATCCCCCTGTAGGAGTGAGCCTGCTCGCGATAGCGTCGTCCCAGTCGATACCTATATTGACTGACCCGACGCCTTCGCGAGCAAGCCCGCTCCCACACTGTTTTGTGGCTGGCCGCAGAGGGTTCCGGCACCACCAGCCCTTGTGGGAGCGGGCTTGCCCGCGAAAGCGGTGTGTCATTCAGCGCATTTGTCGCTGACCCGACGCCTTCGCGATAGCGTCGTCCCAGTCGATACCTATATTGACTGACCCGACGCCTTCGCGAGCAGGCTCACTCCTACAGGGGTTGCGTTTCAAGTGGGGATCAGGAGTTTTCAATCAAACTCTGCCGACAATCGAGCAGCAGTTTCGCCCCGCCCAGATCGCTGCTGCCGACTTCAAGGCTGAAACCGTGCAAGCTGACAATCGCCGCGACAATCGACAGGCCGAGGCCAAAGCCACTGTGTGGTTGTCCGCCTTCGGTGCGATAGAAACGCTGGAACACCGCTTCACGTTCAGCCTCGGGAATCCCCGGGCCTGAATCGTGAACCTCGATGCGCGTTCGGCCGCCCGCGTTGACCCCGCGCAACATCACCGTTCCACCGGGCGGGGTGAACTTGATCGAGTTGCTCAACAGGTTCGCCAGCGCCTCGAACAGCAACGCGCGGTCGCCATTGAGGGGCGGCAGCGTTTCCGGCATGTTCAGCTGGAAACGCAAATCACCTTCCTCGGCCAGCGGCAGGTAAAACGCGTGTAACTCCTCGAGTAATTGCACCGGGTCGAGTTCGACAAAACCTGAGCGGCGCTGACGATCCTCCAATTCGGAAATCCGCAGCAGACCGCGAAAGCGCGCCATCAGCGTATCCGCTTCAGCCAGCACCAGATCCAGTTGTGCCGCCTCCTGCGAGCCTTCGCCCGCCTGTTGCTGCATGCGGTACAACTGCGCGCGCAAGCGGGTCAGCGGGGTGCGCAGGTCATGGGCGATGTTGTCGCACACGCCTTTGACTTCGTTCATCAAGCGCTCGATGCGTTCCAGCATGGCGTTGACGATGGCGGCGAGCATGTCCAGCTCATCGCGGCGATTGGACAGCGGCAGACGCTGGGCCAGATCCCCGGCGACGATGGCCTGGGCGCGGTCCTGAATCGCGCGGATCCGTTGCAGCGGGCGCCGTCGCAGCAGATGCCAGCCGGCGATCCCCGGCAGGATCGTCAGCGACACCCCCCAGAGCAACGCGTGCAGGATGATCCGTGTTACCGCAAACAGCGAGCCGTTGTCACGCAGCAGCACCAGCCAGCGACCGTCGCGGGTCTGCGTCGCCACGGCATCGCAGCTGTCGCTGGGCAGGGTCGGGTCGTCGGAGTCGGCGCACTCGGCGAGCATGTGGATCTTGCCGTCCAGCGGCAGACCTTCGGGGATTTGCTGGAGCGCACCGCCAAGGTACACGCCGTTGGCGTCGAACAGGCCGTAGGCGTCGATGCCGCGAATGTCGAAGGTCATGCTCGCGGCGAGGGCGTCTTCAAGCTGTTCGCCGCGAAAGTGCGAGAACAGATGCTGACGTTGCATCAGCGAGTGTTTGGCGAGCTTGTCGAGGTAGCCGGACACCTCGTAATACATGACCCCCATGAGGATCGCGCTCCACGCCACGAACAGTGAACTGTACAGCGCCAGCAAGCGGCTGCTGGAGGAGCGCCAGCCGTCAGACGGGTTCGGCAATGACATAGCCGGAGCCCCGTACCGTGCGGATCAGCGGCACGTGGCCGGCGGCGTCGATCTTCTTGCGCAGACGGCCGATGTGCACATCGATGAGGTTGGTGCCCGGGTCGAAGTGGTAGCCCCAGACTTCCTCGAAAATCATCATCCGCGAAAGGATCTGGCCGCTGTTGCGCATCAGAAATTCCAGCAGCTTGTACTCGGTCGGCAACAGCGTCAGCACCTGCTCGGCACGCCGGGCTTCGTGGCTGATCAAGTCCAGTTCCAGGTCAGCGACTGTCAACGTGGTGGCCTGGGTGGCAACGCTGTTTTGCCTGCGCAGCAACACCTCAACCCGTGCGGCCATTTCGTCGGTGGCAAACGGTTTGGTCAAGTAGTCATCGCCACCGGCGCGCAAACCACGCACGCGCTCATCGACATCGGACAGCGCACTGATCATCAGAATCGGCGTCGCTACGCCCATGGTGCGCAAAGTGGTGACAATGGCCAGGCCATCCAGCTCGGGCAACATGCGGTCCAGGGTGATCAAGTCGTAGTTGCCGCTGACGGCGCGATCGAGGCCTTCGCGGCCATTGTCGACCCAGTCGACGTCCAGCCCGTGGCTGCTCAGTTCGGCAACGATTTCCCGCGCGGTCACGGCGTCGTCTTCGATGGTCAAGATTCGAGTCATAGGCAGGCCTGCTGATCGGGTTAAACGCAATGGCATCATTTTGCCAAGAATTTGCCGTGACGCTTTAAATTAACTTTCATGTTCGGCCGGCGCCAACGCAAATTTCGCGCCTGTTTGCTTTTGTCGCCAATGCATAAAACCTGCTGTTATCCGGCTTTCGTTGCATTTTGCATGGTCTACAGAAATCAATGTTTTTCAACCGGTTGAAAACAAAGGATTTATTTTGTTCTGGCGACTGGCACGGTCACTGCACTTGCTCACATGACGAGTTGTAACACCATTTTTCCTGCCTGGAGCAGTACAACAATGAATAGATCCCCTGATGACTATTATCCTGCCTTGGAAGAGTCGAGCAGTGTGTCCGGCGTGTCTTGGGGCGCGATCTTCGCCGGTGCCGCGGCTGCCGCTGCGCTGTCGATGATCCTCGTGCTGCTTGGTTTCGGCCTGGGCTTTTCGGCTGTTTCACCGTGGGCCGGAGAGGGCGTCAGCGCCAAGGGCCTGGGCATTTCGACGATTGTCTGGCTGGCGGTAACGCAGATCATTGCTTCCGGCATGGGCGGCTATATAGCCGGTCGGCTGCGGGTGAAATGGGCCAACATGCACGGTGATGAAGTCTACTTTCGCGACACCGCGCACGGTTTCCTGGCTTGGTGCGTAGCCACTTTGGTCACCGCTGTTCTGGTGGTCGGTTCGGTCAGCAGCGCCGTCAGCGGCGGTGTGCAGGCCGGTGCCAATGCCGTTGGCGGCGCTGCCGGGGCGATGAGTCAGGCGGCCGGTTCTGCCGCCGCCAACACTGACAGCGATCAGTACGGCTACTTCGTCGACAGTCTGTTTCGCGATGACCGTCCGGCGGCCGTCAGCGATGACGCGGCGCGCGGCACCGTGACCCGCATTTTCGCCCAGAGCCTGGCCAACGGACAGCTCAGCCCTGAGGACCGTACCTACCTCGCACAGCTCGTATCGCAACGCACCAACCTGACCCAGGCCGATGCCGAACGCCGTGTCGATGAAATTTATGCCAGCACGCAGAAAGCCATCGCCGACGCCAAACTGAAAGCCCAGCAAGCCGCCGACACCGCCGCGAAAGTCGCTGCCTACACCTCGCTGTGGATGTTCGTCGCGCTGTTGGCCGGTGCGTTTTTCGCCAGCCTCGCAGCCACCTTCGGCGGCCGTCGTCGCGATGCGGTCGAGTACGTCGAAGTCGACACCTACACCACGACCACTGCGGTCCGTTAAAAGGAGAGTCCCCATGCGCTCATTACTGCTGTTCTTTCTCGGCGTACCGATCCCGATCATCATCCTGATCGCCCTGTTCGTGCACTGATCCCTCTGAGGCAGGATGCCTCTGCCGCTTTCACCTTCGGGTGGAAGCGGCTTTTTGCTTTCTGGGGCTGCCACTGCAGGTGCGGTGAATTACTCGGTAGGCACAACGTTATCCAGCGCCTTGTTTACGGCCAACTCGCCCAGCATGACCACTTGCGCAATGCCCAACAGGGTATTGCGCCGTGAGCCTTCGAGCCTTGCGGCAAAATCACCGAGCATCACCGTGGCGGAGGCCAGGGATTCGCACGCGTTGACCAGCAGGGATTCGGTGTCGGCTTGCGGGTTGACCCTAAACAGGGTGTTGGGGCTATAGGGCGTGGCGTTGATGTCCGCCGCCGGGTTGGGAGGTGTCTGTGACATCAGCTGAAACTCCGATGAGAGCCGCTTGAGCGTCCGGGTATGAGAATGCCGCGGCGCGTGTTGGCAATGAGGGAGCGTGCCCCCTCATGCCTCAGTGGCGGCTAGTTCGACACACGTCGGCTGTCGAGCACGCGATTGACCACCAGCTCACTCAGCATGATCACCTGTTGCAACATCAGCATTGATCGGCGCTGTGCCGGGTCGATGGCAGTGCTTATCTCGCGGGCCATGTCGTTGGCCGCGGCCAGCGATTCACAGGCTTCGACGAGCAATGTCTCCTCGTCCACCGTAGGATCGACGAGAAAGATCCGCCCGGGCCGGCGGGACGCAATCGTGGTCTTCGACGTTTTTGGGGGCAGATAAAAGTTAATGGCGCGAGCGGCGGCCTCTTTTATTCGTTGTGGCTCCAGCGTCGGGTCGTACGGGATCGAATCGTCTTCTGGCGGGTTTGGCGTTACTTTGAACATAGTTGACTCTCTACCTTGAAGGAATGAAGAGCCGTCACTATCGCTACCAAACGAAGGGTGGCGGCCACACGCGGGTTGGTAGACCGGTCAAGATAGTTAACCCCGGCGCTCACGAATGAGCCCCACGCATGGTCACCATATAGAGCTGCGCCTGAAAATAGAGGCCGCTTAGGGGACGCCATACAACTATCAAGAAACGGGCTACCAAACCCGATCACTGTTTTGCAGTGACAGGGCAACGATATATCCCGCCTCATAGTTGTGTAAGCCGGCGGATTCTGATGCACCCGTAGGCAGCGACGCAAGGCGTTGTAGGGTTGATGCAGTAACAGCGCGTGTGATTTAAACAACGTCGGTAAATTGCGTTTAGTCACTGCGCAATGCTCAGGCATCCCTGAGCCTTTTGCTTTCGGCGACTCAACAAAGCGACAATCCGCACCCGAAGTGCACCTCGGCTTCACCCCCATTTATTCATTAAGGAAGAACACGTTGGACAAGAAGGAAATCAAACGTCAGGTCAGCGAAATGCTCGATGCCGGCCGCTCGAAAACCGAGACGTTCAAAGCGTTCTCCGGCGGTGCGCTGAAAGACAAGGCGCTGGCGTACCTGATTGGCTCACGCCCCGATCCGGCTCTGCTTGAGCGTCACGCCGGCAAGATCAAAATCCTTCTGGGGCTGATCTATGTTCAGGCGCTGATCGGTCTGGTGGGGGGCTATCTTCTCGGGCTGACCATCAGCACCGGATTCGCCATCGGCCTCGGACTGTTGGCTGGCGGCGTGCCGTTGCTGTTCGCCTGGGGTTTTTATCGCAACGCGGCTCACGCTTACACCGTGTACGTGGTGCTTTCGATCAGCCAGGTGCCGCGCATGTTCAAGGGATACGGCGATGACCCGACCGGAACGGTGGTCGGCGTGGCAATCACCCTGGCGATGATCTTCTACGTCGCGTGGCTGAAAAACCTGTTGTTTCCCGACCTTGGTTTTTTCGGTGCGAAGAAGATCAAAGGCCAGTTCGTTTTCTCCAACTGATCGTTGAACCTTCCACCCGTTTCACTGGCCTGGATCAATATTTCTTCTGGCGATATCGCCTAACGTAAATGATCCAGGCCTTTGCTGAGGTATGAGCTACAGTGCTTTGACGCGCACCCTGTTGCGCTGACGGAGTACCGCAGCCGCCCCATGGAAAGCATTAAAAACGGGGCGCACGGTGTAGTGCAGCAAGGAGCTGGCGCAAAACTCCCCTGAAATTTTCACGGACGAACATCGCAATGAACTGCCTAGAAAGACCCTTCGATATCCAGCCCTTGGTGCAGGCGGACATGACTGTCCACATCAATGGCCAAGCGGTCAGCGCCGCCCTCGGCGAAACCGTACTCACTGTCATCCAGTCACTCGGCGTGCGGCAGATCGCACGCAACGACCACAATCAAATCAGCGGCGCCTATTGCGGCATGGGCGTGTGCCAGTGCTGCCTGGTGAAAATCAACGGTCGGCACAAGCGGCGCGCCTGTCAGACCGTGGTGCGCGACGGCATGCAGATTGAAACCCAGGTCAACCGCGTTGTCGGTCAGGAGGTCGTATGAGCCTGCCACCGGTGATTGTCGGCGGCGGGCCGGCGGGGATGGCGGCGGCCATCGAACTGGCGCGCCACGGCGTGCGCTGCACCCTGCTTGAAGAGGCTTCGCGCCTGGGCGGCGTGGTCTATCGCGGGCCGCTGCGTGACGGCGTGCAACTGGATTATCTGGGGCCGCGCTATTCAGAGGTACTGGGGAAACTGCATGGCGAATTCCATGAACACGCCGCGCTGATCGACGTACGCCTCAACCACCGCGTGGTCGGCGCTGAAGGTACCCAGGCGCTGGTGGTGCTGGACGACGAGGAGCAATTGCAGCGAATCGAATACCCACAGTTGCTGCTCGCGGCCGGTTGCCACGAACGTAGTGTGCCGTTCCCCGGCTGGACGCTGCCGGGCGTCATTTTGCTCGGCGGTCTGCAACTGCAAATCAAAAGTGGCGTGGTCAAACCGCAAGGGCCGGTGGTCATCGCCGGCACCGGGCCGCTGCTGCCGCTGGTGGCGACGCAGTTGCATGCATCCGGTGTGTCTGTGGCGGGTGTCTACGAGGCCTGCGCTTTCGGCAAAATTGCCCGTGAAAGCCTGGCGCTGCTGAACAAGCCGCAATTATTTCTCGACGGCTTGAGCATGCTCGCGTACCTCAAATTACACGGTATCCCGATGAACTATGGTTGGGGCGTGGTGGAAGCCCATGGCGAGGGCGAACTGAAAAGCGTCAGCGTCGCCCCGTATTCGGCGACCTGGGAGCCGGACCTGTCGCGGGTCGAGCGCTTCGAAGCGCAAACCCTGGCCGTCGGTTACGGCTTCATTCCACGCACCCAACTGAGTCAGCAGATGGGCCTCGACCACGGTTTCAGTGACGACGGCTACCTGCGCGCTCATGCGAATATCTGGCAGCAAAGCAATGCGCCTCATGTGCACCTGGCCGGCGACATGGGCGGGATTCGCGGCGGTGAAGCGGCGATGCTGGCCGGCAGGATCGCCGCGACTTCAATGCTGCTGCAACGCGGCGTGCTTGAAGAAGACTTGGCCCGCGTGCGCCGCGACCGTTACCTGAGCAAACTTAAAGCCATCGTGCGTTTCCGTGCTGCGGTGGATCGCTACACCGAACGCGGCGCCGGCCAGACGGCTTTGCCGGCGGCCGACACGGTGATTTGCCGCTGCGAACACGCGACCCGCGCCGACATCGATCGGGCGCTGGAGCAGGGCGTGCAAGACATCGCCAGCCTGAAAATGCGCACCCGCGTGAGCATGGGCGATTGTCAGGGGCGGATGTGCGTCGGCTATTGCACTGATCGTCTGCGCCAGGCCACAGGCCGCCAGGATGTCGGCTGGCTGCGCCCGCGCTTTCCGATTGATCCAGTGCCTTTTTCCGCGTTCCAGTCCCTCGGCACGGAGGCCGCTGCCCATGAGTAAGTTCTACGATGTGGTCATTGCCGGCGGCGGCGTGATCGGCGCGTCCTGCGCCTACCAGTTATCGAAGCGCAAAGACCTCAAGGTTGCATTGATCGACGCCAAGCGCCCCGGCAATGCGACCCGTGCTTCGGCCGGCGGTTTGTGGGCGATTGGCGAGTCGGTCGGCCTCGGCTGCGGAGTGATTTTTTTCCGCATGATGTCGGCCAACCGCAAGCGAGAAACCCAGGGCGCGGCGGTGGCGGTGGACGCCAGCACGCCGCACATCCTGCCGGAATCGTTTTTCGACTTTGCCTTGCAGTCCAACGCGCTGTACCCGGCGCTGCACCGCGAATTGAAAGACAACCACGGCATGGACTTCAAGTTTGAAAAGACCGGGCTGAAGTTCGTGATTTATGACGATGAAGACCGGCTCTATGCCGAGCACATCGTCGGCTGCATTCCGCATTTGGCCGACCAGGTGCGCTGGCTTGATCAGGCTGCGCTGCGCGAGGCGGAACCGAGCGTCAGCCATGAAGCACGCGGAGCGCTGGAGTTTCTTTGCGATCATCAGGTCAGCCCGTTTCGTCTGGCCGACGCCTATATGGAAGGCGCGCGGCAGAACGGCGTCGACATTTTCGTCAACACCAACGTCACCGGCGTGCTGCATCACGGCACACGCGTCACTGGCGTACAGACGGCCGAGGCGGGCGTGTTCCACTGCAAGACGCTGATTAACGCCGCCGGCGCCTGGGCGGCGGATTTGAGCGAGTGGGCCACGGGGATTCGCATCCCGGTGAAACCGGTGAAAGGGCAGATTCTACTGACCGAGCGCATGCCGAAAATCCTCAACGGCTGCCTGACCACCAGCGACTGCTACGTGGCGCAGAAGGACAACGGCGAAATCCTCATCGGCAGCACCACCGAGGACAAAGGCTTCGACGTCACCACCACCTACCCGGAAATCGCCGGGCTGGTGCAGGGCGCGGTGCGCTGCTTGCCGGAGCTTGCCGACGTCAACCTGAAACGCACCTGGGCAGGGCTGCGCCCGGGCTCGCCGGATGAATTACCGATCCTCGGCCCGATGCGCGGGGTGGAAGGTTATCTGAATGCCTGCGGGCACTTTCGCACCGGCATTCTGACTTCGGCGATTACCGGTGTGTTGTTGGACAAGTTGGTGAATGACGAGCCGCTGCCGCTGGACATCACACCGTTTCTGGCGGATCGGTTTGCAGTTGCGGCGGTCGAGCCTGCGCCCGCGCTGGAACTGGCCTGACTTCAGCAAGATTGATGTTGACTGTGCCGGCCTCTTCGCGGGCAAGCCCGCTCCCACAGGGTTTTTATGTCGTACACGAAAATCGGTTCGACTCGACCACTGTGGGAACGGGCTAGCCCGCGAAGGCAACCTGTCAGCTATTGGAGTGTTAGCTGACACGACGCTTTCGCGAGCAGGCTCGCTCCCACATTTAGATCTGTGCAAGGCAGGATCAGCTGTTGCGCGCTTGCTCTTCGAGCTGATCCGACTCAAACAGTTTGGCCAGTTCCGCCCGCGCTTCCTGGGCGGTCTGCAGGACTTTGGCGGCGTCGTCGTAAACGGCGTGTTGCGCCTCCAGCACCTGTTCGTCGTGATGCTTGAAACGCTTGATCCGCGCATCCGCCTGGGCTTGGGTGAGACCAAGGCCAACCAATGTACGCCGGCTCATTTCCAGGCTGGAGTAATAGGTTTCGCGAATCGCCTCCGCACCGACGTCAACCAAGCGATGCACGTGCTGACGGTTACGCGCGCGCGCGATGATTTTCATGTGCGGATAGAGCTTGTGCACCACTTCGGCGGTCTTGATGTTGGTTTCCGGATCGTCCGTGGCGATGACGAAATACTCTGCCTCGCCGACCTTCGCCGCGTGGAGGATTTCCGGGCGCATCGGGTCGCCGTAGAACACCGGCACGCCGCCGAAGCTGCGCGACAATTCGATGGTTTCCACCGAGGTGTCCAGCGCGACGAATTTGATGTTCTGCGCGCGCAGAATCCGCGCCACGATCTGGCCCATCCGACCCATGCCGGCGATCACCACGCGTGGCGCGTCGGTGTCGATCTGGCGGAACTGCTCCGGCACTTCCACCGGCTGCACTTTCGGGCTGACCAGACGCGCGCAGATCAACAGCAGCAGCGGCGTCACTGCCATCGACAGGGTGATTGTCAACACTAGCAAGTCATACAGGCGCGGCTCGAACAAGCCCTGATCGCGACCGATTTTGAACACCACAAAGGCAAACTCACCACCGGCCGCGAGGACGATACCGAGGCGAATCGCACTGACTTTATTCAAACCACCGGCCAGACGCCCGACGACAAACAGCAGCGGCAATTTCAGGCCGATCAGCAACAGGGTCAGGCCCAACACGGTGATCGGTGCGCTGAGCAACAGACTGAGATTGGCGCCCATGCCGACGCTGATGAAAAACAGCCCGAGCAGCAGGCCTTTGAACGGTTCGATCTGCGCTTCCAGCTCATGGCGATATTCCGAATCCGCCAGCAGCAGCCCGGCGAGAAACGCCCCCAGCGCCATCGACACACCGACCAGATCCATCAGCCATGCGGTGCCGATCACTACCAGCAACGCGGTGGCGGTGGACACCTCCGGCAGACCGGTTTTTGCCACCACGCGGAACACCGGGCGCAGCAAATAACGACCGCCGATCACCACCACCGCAATACCGCCGAGCACCTGCAAACTGTGACGGATATCGTCGGCGGTGCTGGTGTGATGGTCGACGCCGGCGAGCATCGGCACCAAGGCGATCAACGGGATCGCGGCAATGTCCTGGAACAGCAGAATGGCAAACGCCAGGCGCCCGTGGGGGCTGGTCAGTTCCTTGCGTTCGGCAAGGCTTTGCAGGCCAAACGCCGTGGAGGACAGCGCCAGACCCAGGCCCAGCACAATCGCGCTGTTCAACGGTTGGCCAAACACCGACAAGGCCAGCACGCCGATCACCGACGCGGTCAGCAGCACCTGCGCCAGCCCGACGCCGAACACCGATTTGCGCATCACCCACAAGCGTCGCGGCGACAATTCCAGGCCGATGATAAACAGCAGCAGCACCACGCCCAGTTCGGAAATATGCGCAACGCTCTGTGGGTTGCCGATCAGGCCCAGCACCGATGGGCCGATGATCACCCCGGCGAACAGATAACCGAGCACTGCGCCCAGTTGCAGGCGTTTGGCCAAAGGCACGGTGAGCACCGCCGCGAACAGAAACACGACAGCGGCTTGCAACAGATTGCCTTCATGGGGCATGGAAAGACTCCTGACTACGGGTACGGCGGGGGGCGACAAGGATAAGGGTTGAATCAATTTCAGATCCACCAAAGATCCTTGTAGGAGTGAGCCTGCTCGCGATAGCGGTGTGTCAGTCACCGATCATGTCGACGGAGATACCGCTATCGCGAGCAGGCTCACTCCTACAGGGGATTTTCGGTGTTGCTGTAATAATTTGCATCAATTGGTTACATTTATAACCCCTGCGAATCAATCCACGGAAACGCCATGGCCATTAACTTCGACCTCAACGACCTGCAAGCCTTTCGCGCCGTGGTCGAGCAGGGCAGTTTCCGCAAGGCCGCCGACACCGTACGCCTGTCGCAACCGGCGCTGAGCCGACGCATCGAAAAGCTTGAAGACGCCCTCGGCGTGAAACTGTTCGAGCGCACCACCCGCAAGGTCAGCCTGACCCAGGCCGGGCGCGGCTTCATGCCCAGCGTCGAGCGGTTGCTGGATGATCTCGACATTGCCTTGCTCGGCATCAGCGAAGTCGCCTCGACGCGTTTGGGCCACGTCACCGTCGCCTGTGTGCCCTCGGCGGCGTATTACTTCATGCCGCGGGTGGTCGCGCGTTATCACCAGCAGTTCCCACGAATCAAAGTCAAAGTCCTCGATTCCAGCGCTCACGATGTGCTGAGCGCGGTAGTCAATGGCGAGGCGGATTTCGGTCTGAGTTTTCTCGGTACGCAGGATGCCAAAGTCGAGTTCGAACCGCTTGTGCAGGAGTGCTACGTTGTCGCCTGCCGTCGCGATCATCCGCTGGCTGGACGCAATAGCGTGACCTGGGACGAGTTTTATCAGCAGGACTACATCGCGCTGGACAAAACCTCGGGCAATCGCTTCCTGCTCGATCAGGCCTTGGGCGGGGTGGTGCCGCAGCGTCAGAGCATCTGCGAGACGCGGCATGTGACGACCATGATTGGCCTGGTGGAAGCGGGGTTGGGCGTGGCGGCGGTGCCGCTGATGGCGATGCCCGGGCCGGATCATCCGATCCTGACGCGGGTGCCGTTGACCACGCCGCAGGTGATGCGCAGCGTCGGCATTATCAAGCGCCGGGATCGCACGCTGACCCCGGCGGCGTTGGAACTGGAGCGGCTGGTCGTGGAAATGCGCGTGCAGCCGCCATCGATCAACGCTTGACCGAGTCCAGTCCGGTGGCTTGCACGTCAGCCTGAGCGGCCGGTGCGGCAAGATAAGCGAGCAGGGCTTTGGCTTCTTCTGGATGCTCGGCCTTGACCGGAATGCCAGCGGCAAAACGCGTTACCGACTGCACCGATTCCGGGATCTTCGCGACGAAACTCACACCCGGCACCGGCAGCAATTCGCTGACCTGCTGAAAGCCCAGTTGATAGTCGCCCGTGGCAACCACCGAGCCCACCGGAATCTTCGCAATCATTTTCGCCTTCGGTTTCAACTGATCTTCGATGCCGAGTTTCTTGAACAATTGCTGCTCGATGTACACGCCGCTGGCGCTGTCGGAGTAGGCCACCGACTGCGCGTCGAGCAGGGTTTTCTTCAGGCCGTCGACACTGCTGATGTCCGGTTTCGGCGCGCCTTCACGCACCACCATGCCGATCCGCGAATCGGCCAGCTCGACGCGAGACGCGGGGTCGACCTTGCCCTGTTTGATCAGCTCATCAAGGGCGTAGCCGACCATGATCACCACGTCCGCATGCTCACCACGCGCCAGGCGATTGGGGATCGCTTCCGGTGCCTTGCCCATCGACGGGCCAAGGCTGGTGGTCAGCGTGTTGCCGGTGGCCGCGGCGAATTTCGGGCCGAGGATTTTATAGGCAGCGGTGAAGCCGCCGGAGGTCATCACGCTCAGTTCTTCGGCCTGGGCCGCGAGGTTAAACGCAAGGCCGGCGAGCAGGGCGGTGACCGTAAATAGCTTTTTCATGGCGAGTTTTCCTCAGGCCGCGACAGGTTGCAGACGACCACCGGCACGGCGGTACAGATAAAGCGTGGCGCACAGCGCGCACAGCGCACCGATGCTCATCCAGTAACCCGGCGCGGCTTTGTCGCCGGTGTACTGAATCAGGAAGGTCGACATCGCCGGGGTGAAGCCGCCGAAAATCGCCGTGGCCAGGCTGTAGGCCAGCGAAAAACCGGCGACGCGCACTTCCACTGGCATGATTTCAGTCAGCGCTGGAATCATCGCGCCGTTGTACAGGCCGTAAATAAACGACAGCCACAACAGCGACAGCAGCATGTGGGTGAAACTCGGCGCCTGCACCAGGAACGACAGCGCCGGATAAGTCGTGGCCAGCGCCAGTAATGACATGGCGATCAGCACCGGGCGACGGCCGATGCGGTCGGACAACGCACCGCCAATCGGCAGCCAGAAGAAGTTCGAAACGCCGACCAGCAGCGTCACCAGCAAGGCATCGGAAGTGCTCAGGTGCAGCACGGTTTTGCCGAAGGTCGGCGCGTACACGGTGATCAGGTAGAACGCGGTGGTGGTCAGCGCAACCATCAACATGCCGCCGAGCACCACGCCCCAGTTCTGGCCCAAGGTGCGGAACACTTCGCGCATGCTCGGGCGATGTTTGCGCGCGGTGAATTCTTCGGTTTCCGCCAGATTACGGCGCAGGAAGAAAATGAACGGGACGATCATGCAGCCGACGAAAAACGGAATCCGCCAGCCCCAATCGGCCACCGCTTGCGGCTCCATCCACTGATTCAGACCGTAGCCCAGCGCGGCAGCCACGATGATCGCCACTTGCTGACTCGCCGACTGCCACGCCGTGAAGAAGCCTTTGCGGCCCGGCGTGGCGATCTCGGCCAGGTACACCGACACACCACCGAGTTCCGCACCGGCCGAGAAGCCCTGCAACAGACGACCGATCAATACCAGCGCCGGAGCGAACAGGCCGATGGTTTCGTATCCGGGCACCAGCACAATCAATATCGTGCCACTGGCCATGATCGACAGGGTGACGATCAGACCTTTGCGCCGACCGACATCATCGATGTACGCACCGAGCACGATGGCGCCCAGCGGCCGCATCAAAAAGCCCGCGCCGAACACGGCAAAGGTCATCATCAGGGAAGCGAACTCACTGCTCGCCGGGAAAAACACCGCCGCGATCTGCGTGGCGTAGAAGCCGAACAGAAAGAAGTCGAACTGTTCGAGGAAGTTGCCCGAGGTCACCCGGAAAATGGCACCGGCCCGCGAGCCGCTCTGTGGGATTGAGGCTGTCATAGAAAAGTACTCCACCGCTTTTATGACGTGCGCTACGGAGAGGCGGCGCACGGTTTTTATTGAGGTGGATGGTGGCGCAGATGTAACAATCTGTTAATTGCATTGTTGGTATGGATTGATGCGTAGGGCGGATCAATCGATGGCAGCGGCGCAGATGAATGTAGGAGCGGCGCAGATGAATGTGGGAGCGAGCCTGCTCGCGAAGGCGTTGTGGCAGGCGATGATTTGTTCTGGCTGACGGGGGTACATATCCATTGCTGCGGTCAGGGCGGCTTAGGGTTCCGCCCTTACGGCGGGTCACCTTTTTCAAACGCCAAAAAGGTAACCCAAAAGGCTTGCTCCTGCGTTCGGCCCTCGCGGGCTCGGGTTCCTTCGCTCCGGGATTGATCCGGGCGCAGCGTATCCGGTTTGCTTCGCTGCACCTCCTTGCGCTGTGTTCGACTGCGTCGAACGGTCGCTGCGCTCCCACGCCCGGATCAATCCCTCCACTCAGCCTTCCGACGTCGCCGGTGGATCAAGATCAAAAGCAGTACTCGAGCTTGCGCTCATTGTTGAGTGGGGCGGCTTTGCCGCGGGCAACTGCGCTGCTTTGCTTTTATGTGGGAGCGAGCCTGCTCGCGAAGGCGGCCCGACAGCCGACCTGTTCTCGCTGATGTACTCGATTCAAACTGTAGGAGTGAGCCTGCTCGCGAAGGCGGTGGGTCAGGCGATGATTTGTTCTGGCTGACGGGGTACATATCCGTTTCTGCGGTCATGGCGGCTTAGGGTTCCGCCCTTACGGCGGGTCACCTTTTTCAAACGCCAAAAAGGTAACCCAAAAGGCTTGCTCCTG
>NZ_JABWQS010000054.1:0-34618 GCF_014268545.1 Pseudomonas sp. SWRI81 | reverse complement strand
CGCTCCCACAGGGGACCGCATTCCAATGTGGGAGCGAGCCTGCTCGCGAAGAAGGCAGCACAGACACCGGAGAAATCCATGGCATAAAAAAACCCGCACCTCTCGCAAGGCACGGGTCCTTTCACAACTTCAAGCGATCAACGCTCCAGCAGGATCCGCAGCATGCGGCGCAGCGGTTCGGCCGCGCCCCACAGCAGCTGGTCGCCGACGGTGAAGGCACCGACGAATTGCGAACCCATGTTCAGCTTGCGCAAACGGCCGACCGGTACATTCAGGGTGCCGGTGACCTTGGTCGGGCTCAGCTCCTGCATGCTGATGTCGCGGTTGTTCGGCACCAGTTTGACCCAAGGGTTGTGCTGGCTGATCAGCCCTTCGATATCGGCGATCGGTACGTCTTTGTTCAGCTTGATGGTCAGCGCCTGGCTGTGGCAACGCATGGCGCCGATGCGCACGCAGATGCCGTCGACCGGGATCGGGCTCTTGAAGCGACCGAGGATCTTGTTGGTCTCGGCCTGGGCCTTCCACTCTTCGCGACTCTGGCCGTTCGGCAGTTCCTTGTCGATCCACGGGATCAGGCTGCCGGCCAGCGGCACACCGAAGTTCTCGGTCGGGTACGCGTCGCTGCGCATGGCTTCGGCTACACGACGGTCGATGTCGAGGATCGCGCTGGCCGGGTCGGCCAGTTGATCGGCGACAGCGGCGTGGGTCGCGCCCATCTGCTTGATCAGTTCACGCATGTTCTGCGCGCCGGCACCGGAGGCCGCCTGATAAGTCATGGCGCTCATCCACTCGACCAGACCGGCTTCGAACAGACCGCCCAGGCCCATCAGCATCAGGCTGACGGTGCAGTTGCCGCCGATGTAGTTCCTGGTGCCTGCATCGAGTTGCTGATCGATGACCTTGCGGTTGACCGGATCGAGAATGATCACCGCGTCATCGTTCATGCGCAGGCTCGACGCCGCGTCGATCCAGTAACCTTGCCAGCCGGCTTCGCGCAGCTTCGGGAACACTTCGCTGGTGTAGTCGCCGCCCTGGCAGGTCAGGATCACGTCGAGGGTCTTCAGCTCGTCAATGCTGTAAGCGTCCTTGAGCGGAGCAATGTCCTTGCCCACGGACGGGCCTTGGCCACCGACATTGGACGTGGTGAAAAACACCGGCTCGATAAGATCGAAATCCTGCTCTTCCAGCATCCGCTGCATGAGCACGGAACCGACCATCCCGCGCCAACCGATCAGACCTACACGTTTCATCGCAACTACACCTTCTTGAAAAGTGGGCCGCTGCTTTGTATTGAATTTCGCAGCGGGCCCGAGAGATTACAGATTCCGCAGCGCGGCGACTACTGCGTCGCCCATTTCCTGCGTACCGACTTTGGTGCAACCGGCCGAATAAATGTCGCCCGTGCGCAGCCCTTGATCGAGCACCACGCTGACGGCTTTTTCGATGGCATCGGCGGCGTCGTGCAGATTGAAGCTGTAACGCAGCATCATCGACACCGACAGGATCGTCGCCAACGGGTTGGCGATACCTTGGCCGGCGATGTCCGGTGCAGAACCGTGGCACGGCTCGTACATGCCCTTGTTGTTGGCGTCCAGCGAAGCCGACGGCAGCATGCCGATGGAACCGGTGAGCATCGACGCTTCGTCGGACAGAATGTCGCCGAACAGGTTGTCGGTGACGATCACGTCGAACTGCTTCGGCGCGCGCACGAGTTGCATGGCGGCGTTGTCGACGTACATGTGGCTCAGTTCGACTTGCGGGTAATCCTTGGCCACCTGCTCGACCACTTCACGCCACAACTGGCTGGACGCCAGCACGTTGGCCTTGTCCACCGAGCAGAGCTTTTTGCCGCGGACCATGGCCATGTCGAAACCGACGCGGGCGATGCGACGGATCTCGCTCTCGCTGTACGGCAGAGTGTCGTAGGACTGACGCTCGCCGTTGTCCAGGGTACGGGTGCCACGCGGTGCGCCGAAGTAGATGCCACCGGTCAGTTCACGCACGATGAGGATATCCAGACCGGCAACGATTTCCGCCTTCAGGCTCGATGCCTCAGCCAGTTGCGGGTACAGAATCGCCGGGCGCAGGTTGCCGAACAGGCCCAGTTGCGCACGGATCTTCAGCAGGCCGCGTTCAGGGCGGATGTCACGCTCGATGGTGTCCCATTTCGGACCGCCGACCGCGCCCAGCAGCACGGCATCGGCAGCGCGGGCACGATCGAGGGTTTCGTCGGCCAGCGGCACGCCGTGCTTGTCGATGGCAGCGCCACCGATCACGTCGTGGCTCAGTTCGAAGCCCAGACTGTACTTGTCGTTGGCCAGCTCCAGCACCTTGACCGCTTCGGCCATGATTTCCGGGCCAATACCGTCACCTGGGAGAATCAGAATCTGCTTGCTCATGCTTTCCTCATGTCTTCAGTCGGTGCGCCCATCACGACGCGCCCGGAAAAATGCTTATCGTTCGGCCATCAGTACCAGCACATCGGTGCTGAACGAACCATCGGCCGCAATCTCGAAATATTCGCGTACTTCATCGCCCATCGAATGCTGCAACTGGCGGATCGCCACGCGCATCACCTCTGGGGTGCGCATGCGCTCGACCCAACTGCTGTATTCCAGATGCAGGCGTTGGCGCGAAGTGCTGCGCACATGCAGGCCCGCTTCGCTGACCTGGCGCAGCCATTCGGCGCCGGAGTAATTGCGCACATGACTGGTGTCACGCAGCACTTCGACGCTTTGAAGGTAAGTGTCGAACAAGGGACTGCCCGGTGACAACACGTCGACGAACGCCGCCACGCCGCCCGGTTTCAATACACGGCGCACTTCGCGCAGGGCCAGGCCGAGATCGCTCCAGTGATGCGCCGAATAACGGCTGAACACAAAATCGAACTCGCCGTCGGCGAACGGCAAGCGCTCGGCGGCGCCGTGGACCGTGACGATGTTGTTCAGGCCGCGATCAACCGCAGCAGCGGCGACCACGTCGAGCATCTGCTGCGACAGGTCATACGCCACCACTTCCCGGACCAGCGACGCCACATGAAAACTCACATGACCGGCGCCGCAACCCAGATCCAGTACCCGCGCCTCGCCCTGCCCGGCCAGCTCAGCCTGTAGCAGTGCGAATTCGCGGCCCTGAGCGTGAACGGCGCTGCTCAGGTAAGCGGCGGCCTGTTCGCCGAATTGCTTCTGGACGACCTGGGTGTGCTGGGCGGTGCTGGTCATGGGTCACATCCTGTATTTGTGTTGTATGAGCTGCCGTCTTCGCGAGCAGGCTCGCTCCCACCATTGAAATGCATTCCCTTGTGGGAGGGGGCTTGCTCCCGAAGAGGCCGGCCCTGACTAGATCAATCTCGAATCAAACGTCGCGAAACAACCACGGCTGACTCACCCGATGTTTGGCCTCAAATGTTGCAATCGCATCGCCGTCCTGCAAGGTCAGGCCGATATCGTCCAGACCGTTGAGCAGGCAATGCTTGCGAAACGCATCGATCTCGAAGCTGTACACCTTGCCATCCGGGCGGATCACGGTCTGCGCTTGCAGGTCGATCTGCAATTGATAACCCGGCTCGGCCTCAACCTGTTTAAACAGTTCATCAACTTCTGCGTCGCTGAGGATGATCGGCAGCAAGCCGTTCTTGAAACTGTTGTTGAAGAAGATGTCGGCATAGCTCGGCGCGATGATGCTGCGGAAACCGTACTCTTCCAGCGCCCACGGCGCGTGTTCACGGCTGGAGCCGCAGCCGAAGTTCTCGCGGGCCAGCAAAACGCTGGCGCCTTGATAACGCTCGGCGTTGAGGACGAAATCCTTGTTCAGTGGACGTTTGGAGTTGTCCTGATACGGCTGGCCGACATCCAGGTAACGCCATTCATCGAACAGGTTCGGACCAAAACCGGTGCGTTTGATCGACTTCAAAAACTGCTTTGGAATAATCTGGTCGGTGTCGACGTTGGCACGATCCAGAGGCGCGACAAGACCAGTGTGCTGGGTAAAAGCTTTCATGCTGCGCTCCTTCAGATCAATTCACGAACGTCGATGAAACGACCGTTCACTGCCGCCGCCGCCGCCATGGCCGGGCTGACGAGGTGGGTACGGCCACCGGCACCCTGACGGCCTTCGAAGTTACGGTTGGACGTCGAGGCGCAATGCTCGCCGGACTCCAGGCGGTCCGGGTTCATCGCCAGACACATCGAGCACCCTGGCTCACGCCATTCGAAACCGGCTTCGAGGAAAATCTTGTCCAGACCTTCGGCTTCAGCCTGGGCCTTCACCAGGCCCGAGCCCGGCACGACGATGGCCTGCTTGATGGTCGCGGCAACCTTGCGGCCCTTGGCGATCACCGCAGCGGCGCGCAAATCTTCGATCCGCGAGTTGGTGCAAGAACCGATAAATACGCGATCGAGCTGGATGTCGGTGATCGCCTGATTGGCGGTCAACCCCATGTATTTCAGGGCACGGACGATCGAGTCGCGCTTGACCAGATCCATCTCCTTGGCCGGATCCGGCACGTTCTGATCAACGGCCAACACCATCTCCGGGGAAGTGCCCCAGCTGACTTGTGGTTTGATTTGCGCCGCGTCCAGCTCAACCACCGTGTCGAATTTGGCATCGGCGTCGGAGACCAGATCTTTCCACGCTTCGACGGCCATGTCCCACTGCTCGCCTTTTGGCGCGAACGGGCGGCCCTTGACGTAGTCGATGGTCTTTTGGTCCGCCGCCACCAGGCCTACGCGGGCGCCGGCCTCAATGGACATGTTGCAGATGGTCATGCGGCCTTCGACGGACAAATCGCGAATCGCGCTGCCGGCAAATTCGATGGCGTGGCCGTTACCACCGGCGGTGCCGATCTTGCCGATCACCGCGAGGACGATGTCCTTGGCGGTCACGCCGAACGGCAATTGGCCTTCGACGCGCACCAGCATGTTTTTCATTTTCTTGGCGACCAGGCACTGGGTGGCGAGGACGTGTTCGACCTCGGAAGTGCCGATACCGTGGGCCAGCGCGCCGAATGCGCCGTGGGTCGAGGTGTGCGAGTCGCCGCAGACCACGGTCATGCCCGGCAAGGTCGCGCCCTGCTCCGGACTGATGACGTGAACGATGCCCTGGCGCACGTCGTTCATCTTGAACTCGACGATGCCGTATTCATCGCAGTTGTCATCGAGGGTCTGCACCTGCAAACGCGAAACCTGATCGGCAATGGCCTCGATGCCGCCCTTGCGCTCCGGCGTGGTCGGTACGTTGTGGTCCGGGGTCGCGATGTTGGCATCGATGCGCCAAGGCTTGCGCCCGGCCAGACGCAGGCCTTCGAAGGCCTGCGGCGAGGTCACTTCGTGGATGATGTGACGATCGATGTAGATCAGCGCAGAGCCATCGTCGCGCTGCTTGACCAAATGCGAATCCCAGAGCTTGTCGTAGAGCGTTTTGCCGGCCATCAGACGGTTCCTCATCAGCTTGTTTCTATGCCCCGGGCTTATCAATAACCCTTTGGCTTGTGAGGCCGATCCTATGGGGTTAGATTAAATAACTCAAATTCATATTTTTCATGCTTTGGATAACCAACTGGAATGCGACATGGACTTGGCTAACCTCAACGCTTTCATCGCCATCGCCGAGACCGGCAGTTTCTCCGGTGCCGGCGAGCGCCTGCACCTGACGCAACCGGCGATCAGCAAACGCATCGCCGGTCTCGAGCAGCAATTGAAGGTGCGCCTGTTCGACCGACTGGGCCGTGAAGTCGGCCTGACCGAGGCCGGCCGCGCCTTGCTACCGCGGGCTTATCAGATTCTGAATGTGCTGGACGACACGCGTCGTGCCCTGACCAATCTGACCGGCGAAGTCGGCGGCCGCCTGACGCTCGCCACCAGTCACCACATAGGCCTGCACCGCCTGCCCCCTCTATTAAGGGAATTCACCCGGCGCTATCCGAAGGTGGCGCTGGATATTCAGTTCCTCGATTCGGAAGTGGCCTACGAGGAAATTCTTCACGGCCGCGCCGAACTGGCGGTCATCACCCTCGCGCCCGAGCCCCACGCGCTGGTGCATGCGATGGCGGTGTGGGACGACCCGCTGGATTTCGTGGTCGCCCCGGAACATTCGCTGATCAATAACGGCGCCGTCAGTCTGGCCGATATTGCCGGGCATCCGGCCGTGTTCCCCGGCGGCAACACCTTTACCCACCATATTGTGCAGCGTCTGTTCGAAGCCCAGGGCCTGACGCCGAACATCGCCATGAGCACCAACTACCTGGAAACCATCAAGATGATGGTCTCGATCGGCCTGGCCTGGAGCGTGCTGCCGCGCACCATGCTCGACGATCAGGTCGCAAGTATCGCTTTGCCGGGCATACAGCTCACTCGCCAGCTAGGCTATATCCTGCACACCGAACGGACGCTGTCGAATGCGGCAAAAGCCTTTATGGCCTTGCTGGATGCGCAAATCGATCGGCCAGGGACTCCGGGCTGACTTGTGCCACGCCGGTAAACCACCGTTTTTGTGCCTAACGCCCCACATCAGCTCAAGGCCCGTGATCAATGCCGAAATCTGTTGACCGAATTCCGCCGATGCCGCGCATCCAGGCCATCGACCCGCGTCATTCCGAGCAGAGCTGGGAGAGCGCGCCGCAATTGCTCGCCGCGCTCAATGGCGCCCGGCTCGGCGCCTGGTATTGGGACATCGAGCGCGGGCAGATCAGCTGGTCGCGCGGCACGCAGGCATTGTTCGGCTTCGATCCGCGGCAACCGTTGCCGCAGGATCTGGAATACCTCGATCTGCTGCCGCCGGAAGACCGTGCGAAGACCGTTCGCGCCTTTCACGCGGTGATTGCCGGCGCGCCGCTGGAACAAGCGATGCATCATCGCATTCGCTGGCCCGACGGCAGCCTGCACTGGCTGGAGGTCAGCGGCAGCCTGCTGCCGGACAAACACGGGCGCCCGCGGATGATCGGGGTGATTCGCGAGATCACCCAACAGCGTCAACGCGAGCAAGCCCTGAGCAGTTCGGAGAAACGTTTCGCGACACTTTTTCACCTGTGCCCGAATATGGTGCTGCTGACCCGTCAGGAAGACGGCCTGATCAGCGAGGCCAATCAGTATTTCGAAAGCCTGTTCGGCTGGCCGGTGCAAAGCGCGATTGGCCGCACCACGCTGGAACTGGGCCTGTGGGTGCACCCCGAGCAACGCGGTGAACTGGTGAAAAAAACCAAGGCCAAGGGCGATCTGGTCAGCATGGAAGTGCAGTTTCGTGCCAGCAACGGCCAGGTTCACGACGGCATCCTCAGCGCTCAGAAGGTCGAGCTTGAAGGCCAGCCGTACCTGCTGAGCACGTTCCTCGACACCACCGAGCGCAAAGCCGCCGAACTCGCGCTCAAAGACAGCCAGGAACGCCTCGATCTGGCGCTGGACTCGGCACAACTGGGCACTTGGGACTGGCACATCCCCAGCGGCATGCTCTATGGCTCGGCGCGGGCGGCGCAATTGCACGGGCTGGAGCCGATTCCGTTTCATGAATCCTTCGAAGCGTTCTTCGAGGGCGTGCCGGGCGAGGAGCGCGACAGCATGCGCGATGCCTACCGCAGCCTGCGTGAAGGCCCGGCAGGCAATTATCAGCTGACGTATCGCGTGCAACTGCCGGACGGCAGCTCGCGTTATCTGGAAAGCCGCGCCCGCCTCTATCGCGATGACAAGGGCGCGCCGTTGCGCATGGCCGGCACGCTGCTGGACATCACCGATCAGGTCGAGCGCGAACAGCGCCTGGTGGCCTCGGAAGAAAAATTCGCCACGCTGTTTCAGGTCAGCCCCGATCCGATCTGCGTCACGCGCCAGGAAACCGGCGAGTTCATCGAGATCAATTCCAGCTTTACCCAGACCTTCGGCTGGAGTGCCGCCGATGTCATCGGCCACACCGCCGAAGAAATCGGCCTGTGGGACGCGTCTGCAAAAAGCCTGCAACGCATCGAGCGGGTGATCCGCGAGCAAGGCCTGAGCAATGTCGCGATCATCGTCCAGCACAAGGACGGACAGTCGCTGACCTGCGTCATTTCCAGCCGACAGATCAGCGTCGGTGATCTGCCCTGCATCGTTACCACCCTGCGCGACATCACCCAGCAACAACGCTCGGAAGCCGCGCTCAAGGCCAGCGAAGAGAAATTCGCCAAGGCCTTTCACTCCAGCCCCGACGCGATCACCATCACCGAACGCGACACCGGGCGCTACCTGGAGGTCAACGACGGGTTCTGTCGCCTCACTGGTTATCGCGCCGATGAAGTGCTGGGCAAAACCGTCTATCAGGTCGGCATCTGGGCCGAAGAAAAACAGCGCTCGGCCTTGCTCGCCGAATTGCAGATCAAGGGCCGCGTGCACCATCAGGAAATGCTCGGGCGCAACAAGCGTGGCGAACGGCTGACGGTGGAGGTCTCGGTCGAGCCGATCACGCTCAATGAAACCGCGTGCCTGTTGCTGACGGCACGGGACGTCAGCCTGCTGAAAAACGCCGAAGCGCAGATTCGCCACCTCGCTTACCACGACCCGTTGACCAACCTGCCCAACCGCGCGCTGCTGATGGATCGCCTGAGCCAGCAGATTGCCTTGCTCAAGCGCCACAATTTGCGCGGGGCCTTGCTGTTCCTCGACCTCGATCATTTCAAGCACATCAACGACTCGCTCGGCCACCCGGTGGGCGACACGGTGCTGAAGATCATCACCGCGCGGCTCGAAGCCAGCGTGCGCATGGAAGACACCGTGGCGCGCCTGGGCGGTGACGAATTCGTCGTTTTGCTCAGCGGCCTGGAAGGCTCGCGCCATGAAGTCAGCACGCAGGTTCGTGCATTGGCCGACACCCTGCGCGAGCTGCTCTCCGAGCCGATGTTCCTCGATGGCCAGCGTTTGCAAGTGACGCCGAGCATCGGCGTGGCGCTGATCCCCGACCACGGCTCGACCCCGACTGACTTGCTCAAGCGCGCCGACATCGCCCTGTACCGGGCCAAGGATTCCGGGCGCAACACCACGCAGATGTATCACAACACCATGCAGAAAGCGGCCAGCGAAAGGCTGCGCATGGAGACCGATCTGCGCCTGGCGTTATCGCGCGGTGAATTCAATGTGCACTTCCAGCCGCAGGTCGACGCTCGGGATAACCGCATCATTGGCGCCGAAGCACTGGTGCGCTGGAACCACCCGGAACTCGGCGCGCAGTCGCCCACCGAATTCATCAAGGTGCTGGAGGACAGCGGCCTGATTCTGGAGGTCGGCACGTGGATTCTCGATGAAGCCTGCGAGGCGTTCAAACAGCTGATCGCGCTGCAATTGGTCGATCCGTTGAATTTCAGCCTGTGCGTGAATATCAGCCCGCGACAGTTCCGTCAGAACGATTTCGTCGAGCGTATCGAACACAGCATGAGCAGCCACGGCCTGCCCTGCTCGCTGCTGAAACTGGAGATCACCGAAGGCATCGTCATTCAGAATCTGGGCGACACCATCGGCAAAATGCGCCGCTTGAAGAAACTCGGCGTCAGCTTCGCCATGGATGATTTCGGCACCGGCTATTCGTCGTTGACTTATCTGAAGCGCTTACCGGTGGACACGTTGAAAATCGACCAGTCGTTTATTCGCGACGCGACCACCGACTCCAATGTTGCGGAGATCATTCGCGCGATTGTCGCCATGGCGCGCAGCCTGGAGCTGGAAGTGATTGCCGAGGGGGTGGAGACACCCGAACAGCTGGCGTTTTTACAGGGTCTGGGCTGCCATTTGTATCAGGGCTACCTGCACAGCCGGCCGGTGGCGCTGGAGGACTTGAAAGCATTGCTTAAATAACAGGCACAAAAAAGGGCGCCATTACTGGCGCCCTTCTTCTTGCCCCGCGTTATTGCAGAACCGCCTGCTGCGCTCCATTGATCGGGATGCGCTTGGCTTTCGCTTCTTCCGGAACCACTCGCAACAGGTCGATGCTCAGCAGACCGTTGCGCAGGTCGGCGGCCTTGATCTCGATGTGATCGGCCAGACGGAAAGACAGCTTGAAGGCTCGCTGCGCGATGCCCTGATGCAGGAACGTGACGTTCTCGTCAGTGTCACGCTTGCCACCACTGATGGTCAGCACGCCTTTCTCGACTTGCAGGTCCAGGTCATCTTCCTGGAAGCCAGCGGCCGCGACGACGATACGGTATTGGTCATCACCGTGTTTTTCGACGTTGTAAGGAGGATAGCTGCTGCCTGGCTCGTTGCGCAGGGCGGTTTCGAACAGGTCGTTGAAACGGTCGAAACCTACCGAGGAACGGAACAGTGGCGCGAGAGAAAATGCAGTACTCATGATTCAAATCTCCTGAAAACAATCAGCAAGGTTTTGTGTCTCCGCGACCCGAATTCGGCATCGCGTAACCCTTAGATAGGGACCGCTGTTTTGATTTCAAGAGATTTTTTTCAGATTTTTCAGGCGGCGTCGACGAGCGGCAATCCAAGTAAACGCGAGACGTGATCAGGCTCGGTTTCGCGGCGCAGAACGCTGAAAAGCTCGGTGGCTTCGGGATAATTACGCGTCAGCATGGCCAGCCATTGCTTGAGGCGACCGGGCGATTGACGCGCGGTCATCTGCGCTTTGGCCTGCAGCCAGAAATCCTGAATCAAAGGCATCAGTTCGGCCCAGGTCATCTCGACGACCTCTTCTCCGGCGCGGGCCGCAGCGATCTGGCGGGCCAGATCCGGGCGCGAGACCAGACCTCGGCCGAGCATGATGTCTTCCACGCCGCTGATCTCGCGGCAACGACGCCAGTCCTCGACACTCCAGATATCGCCGTTGGCGAACACCGGCACCTTGACCACGTCCTGCACACGCGGGATCCACTCCCAATGAGCGGGTGGTTTGTAGCCGTCCACTTTGGTCCGCGCATGGACCACGATGTGCTCGGCGCCACCTTCGGCCAGGGCCGTGGCGCAGACGAGCGAGCCGTCCGGACTGTCGAAACCCAAGCGCATTTTCGCGGTGACAGGTATGTGCGCAGGCACGGCGCGACGGACGTGCTCGACGATCTGGTTGAGCAGCTCCGGCTCCTTGAGCAGCACCGCACCGCCACGAGACTTGTTGACGGTCTTGGCCGGGCAGCCGAAATTCAGGTCGATGACTTCCGAGCCAAGTTCGCAGGCCAGCGCAGCGTTTTCCGCCAGACACACCGGATCGGACCCCAGCAATTGCACGCGCAATGGCACACCGGATGCGGTGCGGGCGCCATTGAGCAGCTCCGGGCCGAACTTGTGGAAATACGCCGGCGTGAGTAACTGATCGTTGACCCGAATAAATTCGGTCACGCACCAGTCAATGCCGCCAACGCGGGTCAGCACGTCGCGAAGGATGTCGTCGACCAACCCTTCCATGGGCGCCAGAGCAATTTGCATGCGAAAACACTACTTGAAGAAAAACGTGCGGCAGTTTACTGGATATCGCAGTAACCCGCAGATCCCTTGTAGGAGTGAGCCTGCTCGCGATCGCGGTGTATCTGCCACATATGCAACGACTGACACACCGCGATCGCGAGCAGGCTCACTCCTACAATTTAGATTTGAGCTGTATCCGGGAGCTGGATCGCCGGACCATAGCCTTCGATAAACTCCGCCGGCATGCGCTTGGGCTTGCCGGTCGAGAGTTCGATGCAGACGAAAGTGGTCTGGGCGCGCAGCAGCGTGGCGTTGTCGCTCGGACGCTTGAGCTGGAAATGCCGGGTCATTTTCAGGCGCTGATCCCAGTCGACGATCCAGGTCGCCAACTGCAGCTCGTCGCCTTCGTAGGCCGCGGCCAGATAATCGATCTCATGACGCACCACGGCCATCGCCCGATCCAGTCGCCGATACTCGACCAGATCCAGCCCCAGACGCTGCGAATGGCGCCAGGCGCAGCGTTCAAGCCAGGTCACGTAGACCGCGTTGTTCGCATGGCCCAGCCCGTCGATATCCTCGGCGCCCACTTGCAGATCAATGGTAAACGGCGTTGCCCGATCCCAGCCCATGCCCCACTCCCGGTCATTTGATTCAACCGGGGCAGTGTAACGGAGCTCACGCCGATTGGCGCGCCTGAAGGCTGCGACCGGCCAGCAGTGATAACACGCCATCAATCACTCGCGGGTCGGCAAGTACGCGCTGATGACCGCCGCCCTCGAGGCACAGCAAGCGGCTGTCGAACCAGGCTTCATGAATCAATTGCGACTCCTTGACCGAGACGAAATTGTCGTCCTCGGCATGGACAATCAGGCCGGGCATGTCGAGCTGATAATGCACGACATCCAACGTGGCCGCGCGCATGCCGACATCCTGCTCGACCTGGCGAATGAAGGCGGAACGGGCTCTGGGCGGCATGCCGACGTGACGGGCGAAACCGCGCAGCACGCCAAGGATTCGCGACGGCGCGGCGATACTGACGAGGGTTTCGGTGCGCAGGCCCAACTGCACGGCGAGCATCGCGCTGGCACCGCCCATGGAGTGGCCGATGACGGCTTGCAGGGGTGGCAATTCGGCAGCCGCTTCGAGCATGGCGCGGGCGAACAGCACCACATTGGCTTCTCGCCCGGGCGAACGACCGTGAGCCGGGCCATCGAGCGCGACGACGGTATAGCCGGCGTCGACCAGAGCGTTGATCAGCGAAGCGAATTGCGTCGGCCGCCCTTCCCAGCCGTGCATCAGCAACACCGTGGGGCCTTGACCCCAGCGCAGCGCCGACAGGCCAAAACGCAAAGTGATGCGCTCGGAACTGGCCAGCAATGGCAGCTCCCAGTCACGCAGCGGCAGCGCACGCGGCGTCATGAACGCCAGACGCATTTTGCTTGCCACCAGTTTCGGTGCAAACCAGCCCAAGGTGCCGTTAACGCCACGAATCCACTTCAACGTGTTCATCGCTCTCTCCTCAGGCGTGCCGCCTTCAGGTCAACGCACCGCCGACTTGGCGGCGCGCAGCAATCGATCGGATAACTCGCCCGGGCCCAACGCTCTTGCCAGCGCCAGACCACCTACCATCAGCGCGACATCGGCCAGCGCCTTGTCGGTGTCTTCAGGACTGGCCGCCAGTTGCGCCACCATCAACTCCATGTGCTCGTTCAGCGCCAGACGGAACGACTCCGGCAAACGCCCCAGCTCACCGATCGAAGCCGGAATCGGGCAAGCCGCCTCGCTGGAGTCGCGGTGTTTGCGCGACAGGTAGAAGGCAGCGACCAGGGCGCGACGCTCTTCACCGGTCAGTTCGGCATCCATGTCGGCAATCAGGTCGCGACGCCGGCCCAGCAGTTGTTTGAACGCTTCGAGCATCATCGCGTCCTTGCTTTCGAAGTGCGCATAGAAGCCGCCCACGGTGAGGCCGGCCGCGCCCATCACTTCACCCACGCTCGGGTCTGCCGGGCCACGCTGAATCAGGGCGGCGCTGGCAGCCTTGAGGATGCGTTCGCGGGTTTGAGCTTTTTTATCGTTCATCGTTGCCTCCGAATATTACGACTAGAATATTATTCGCATAATAATATTCCGCAAGTCAAGAATATGACCGCTGGTCTGAAGCACAGTGTAGGGAGAAAGGAGAATCGGCCAAACGCCAGACAAACAAAAGGGCCATTCAATAATTGAATGACCCTTATAAATCCCGCAGAGCGGGTAATCGTGGCGTCCCCTAGGGGACTCGAACCCCTGTTACCGCCGTGAAAGGGCGGTGTCCTAGGCCACTAGACGAAGGGGACACAAACCCTTCTATACAACTGATCAGTGCTGAGTGCTGATCGCTTCAAGGCCGGTGTGGCCAGACCTTGAATTGTAAAATTGGTGGAGCTAAGCGGGATCGAACCGCTGACCTCCTGCATGCCATGCAGGCGCTCTCCCAGCTGAGCTATAGCCCCGGATTTTTCGCCTCGCGGCGGAGTGAAGTCTTGCAACATCACTTCTGTAAAACTGGCGTCCCCTAGGGGACTCGAACCCCTGTTACCGCCGTGAAAGGGCGGTGTCCTAGGCCACTAGACGAAGGGGACGCAAACCCTTCTATACAACTGATCAACGCTGAGTGTTGATCGCTTCAAGGCCGGTGTGGCCAGGCCTTGAAGTGTAAATTGGTGGAGCTAGACGGGATCGAACCGTCGACCTCTTGCATGCCATGCAAGCGCTCTCCCAGCTGAGCTATAGCCCCTCATCGTTGATGTCATCGCTGAGGACGGGGCGAATCTTAAGGGCGTATCAAAAGTCTGTCAAACTTATTTTTGAAAAATTTCAAAGTTTTTTGTCGGGATTACAATCACTTACCGCCCTCCCCCGTAAATTCGGGAGAAACGCCGAACGCAGGATCAAAAGATCGCAGCCTTCGGCAGCCCCTACAGAGACACAAAAGCCATCAGGCGATAGCGCCCAAGAGTTTTTCCCATTCCTTGTTTTCTTTCTTCGACACGCCGCCCAGCAGGTCAATCGCCTGACGCAAGCGGAAACGGGTGAGATCCGGGCCGAGAATTTCCATCGCGTCGAGCACCGACACCGAGCTTGCCTGGCCGGTGATCGCGGCGAACATCAGCGGCATCGCATCGCGCAGTTTCAGCTCCAGGGATTCGACCACCGCCTGAATCGTCGCGGTGATGTTGTCCTTTTCCCACTGACGCAGGCTTTCCAGCTTCCACAGGATCAACTGCATCAACTGACGAACCTGATCGCCCGAGAGCTTTTTCGATTCAAACAGCTTGGCGTCCGGGTTGACGCCACCGGCAAAGAAGAACCCGGCCAACGGCGCGACCTGGCTGAACGTCTCGACGCGGCCCTGTACGTGCGGGGCGATTTTCATCATGTAGTCGGCATTGAATGCCCATTTCTGCACGCGTGCGGCAAACTCTTCGACCGGCAGGTCGCGCAGCCACTGGCCGTTGAGCCACGACAGCTTCTCGATGTCGAAAATCGGCCCGCCGAGGGAGACACGCTTGAGGTCGAAGTTGTCGACCATTTCCTGCAGCGAGAACTTCTCGCGCTCGTCCGGCATCGACCAGCCCATGCGCCCCAGGTAGTTGAGCATCGCTTCGGGCATGAAACCCATACGCTCGTAAAACGTCACCGAGGTCGGGTTCTTGCGCTTGGACAGCTTGCTCTTGTCCGGGTTACGCAGCAGTGGCATGTAGCACAGCTCCGGTTGTTCCCAGCCGAAGTATTCGTACAAAAGAATCAGTTTCGGTGCCGATGGCAGCCATTCTTCGCCGCGCAGGACGTGGGTGATGCCCATCAGGTGGTCGTCGACCACGTTGGCGAGGAAGTACGTCGGCAGGCCGTCGGTCTTCATCAATACCTGCATGTCCATGCGATCCCACGGGATCTCGACATCGCCACGCAGCATGTCCGGCACCACGCAAACGCCCTCGCTTGGCACTTTCATGCGGATCACGTGGGGTTCGCCGGCAGCCAGACGGGCAGCGACTTCTTCCTTCGACAACAGCAGCGCGCGGCCGTCGTAGCGCGGGGTTTCGCCGCGAGCCATTTGCTCGGCGCGCATCTGATCGAGTTCTTCAGCAGTGCAGAAGCATGGGAACGCGTGGCCCATGTCGACCAGTTGCTGGCAGTATTTCTGGTAGATGTCGCCGCGTTCGCTCTGCCGGTACGGGCCGTGCGGGCCGCCGACGTCCGGGCCTTCGCTCCAGTCGATGCCGAGCCAGCGCAGCGCGTCGAAAATCTGCTGTTCGGACTCGCGGGTCGAACGCAACTGGTCGGTGTCTTCGATGCGCAGGATGAACTCACCGCCATGCTGCTTGGCAAAGCAGTAGTTGAACAATGCGATGTAAGCGGTACCTACGTGGGGGTCCCCGGTAGGCGATGGCGCGATGCGAGTGCGGACGGTGGTCATGGCATGTCTCGAAAAAATGAAGAGCAGAACAATCAAGCGGCGAATGGTAACAGGCGAGACCTGCCCGGCTCCAGCGGGCAGGGTATTTAAGCCAGACATGGGTCGCCGCTCTACCGAGTCGCCGCCATTCGCGAGCAGGCTCGCTCCCACAGGGCCTGCGCAGATTGCCCTTGTGGGAGCGAGCTTGCTCGCGAAGGCGCCGGGTCAAACGACGCAGATCAAACGGTCAGCAATCGTTCGCGCAGTTTGGCAATCTCATCACGCATCTGCGCCGCTGCCTCAAATTCCAGATCGCGCGCCAGTTGATACATTTTCTCTTCCAGCGCACGAATGCGTTTGGCGATTTCGCTCGGCGAACGCAGCTCGGCTTCGTACTTGGCGTTTTCTTCGGCAGCCTTGGCCATGCCTTTGCGCTTCTTGCTGCGCGACCCCGGCACGGTGGCGCCTTCCATGATATCGGCGACGTCCTTGAACACGCCTTTCGGGGTGATGCCGTGTTCGAGGTTAAAGGCGATTTGCTTCTCGCGACGGCGCTCGGTCTCGCCAATCGCGCGCTCCATCGAGCCGGTCATGCGATCGGCATACAGAATCGCCCGACCATTGAGGTTACGCGCGGCACGGCCGATGGTCTGAATCAATGAACGCTCGGAACGCAGAAACCCTTCCTTGTCCGCATCGAGAATCGCCACCAGCGACACTTCCGGCATGTCCAGGCCTTCACGCAGCAAGTTGATCCCCACCAGTACGTCGAACGTGCCCAGGCGCAGATCGCGGATGATCTCGACGCGCTCGACCGTGTCGATGTCCGAGTGCAGATAACGTACGCGCACGCCGTGGTCGGCGAGATAATCAGTGAGGTCTTCGGCCATGCGCTTGGTCAGCGTGGTCACCAGCACGCGCTCTTCGATCGCCACCCGCTTGGTGATTTCCGAGAGCAAGTCGTCGACCTGAGTCAGCGCCGGCCGCACTTCGATCTGCGGATCGACCAGCCCGGTCGGCCGCACCACTTGCTCGACCACGCGCCCGGCGTGTTCGGCTTCGTAGTTGCCGGGCGTCGCCGAGACGAAAATGGTCTGTGGGCTGACCCCTTCCCATTCGTCGAAACGCATGGGCCGGTTGTCCAGCGCCGACGGCAAGCGGAAGCCGTATTCGACCAGCGTCTCCTTGCGCGACCGGTCGCCCTTATACATGGCGCCAACCTGCGGCACGCTGACGTGGGATTCGTCGATGACCAGCAAGGCGTCCGCCGGCAGGTAATCGTAAAGGGTTGGCGGCGCAGCGCCGGACGGGCGCCCGGACAGATAACGCGAGTAGTTTTCGATGCCATTGCAGTAGCCCAGTTCGAGGATCATCTCCAGATCGAAACGGGTGCGTTGCTCCAGGCGCTGGGCCTCCACTAGTTTATTGTTGCTGCGCAGGTATTCGAGACGCTCCTGCAACTCGACCTTGATCCCTTCGATGGCGTCGAGCAGGGTTTCCCGCGGCGTCACATAGTGGCTCTTCGGATAGAAGGTGAAGCGCGGCATTTTGCGGATGACTTCGCCGGTCAGCGGGTCGAACGCGGAAATGCTCTCTACCTCGTCATCGAACAACTCGATGCGGATCGCTTCCAGGTCGGATTCCGCCGGGTAGATGTCGATCACATCGCCACGTACGCGGAAGGTCGCACGGGCAAAGTCCATGTCGTTGCGGGTGTATTGCAGGTCAGCCAGCCGGCGCAGCAGCGCACGCTGATCGAGCTTGTCGCCGCGGTCGACGTGCAAGACCATCTTCAAGTAGGTTTCCGGACTGCCCAGACCGTAGATGCACGACACCGTCGTGACGATGATCGCGTCTTTGCGCTCCAGCAACGCCTTGGTCGCGGACAGACGCATCTGCTCGATGTGGTCGTTGATCGACGCATCCTTCTCGATGAAGGTGTCGGATGACGGCACATAAGCTTCGGGCTGGTAATAGTCGTAATAGGAAACGAAGTATTCGACGGCGTTGTTGGGAAAGAATGCCTTGAACTCGCCATACAACTGCGCGGCGAGAGTCTTGTTCGGCGCCAACACCAGCGTCGGACGCTGTACCTGTGAGATGACGTTGGCGATGCTGAAGGTCTTGCCCGAACCGGTCACACCAAGCAGCGTCTGGTGCGCCAGCCCGGCTTCAATACCTTCAACCAACTGGCGAATGGCTTCCGGCTGATCGCCGGCGGGATCGAAGCGGGTGACTAGCTGGAATTCCGACATACACACCTCTGGAATCGCGGCGTTCCGCCTCAGACGGAGCACCACGAGGACGACCGCAAACGACCGATGTCGCGCAAGAAAAAACCTGGATTGTGCTTAATGTGGTGGCGATTGCCCGGCCTTTCAAGGCAAACGTCCTACATCCGGTAAAGACTCTGACAAAGACAATCGACTAACGGTCAAGAAATAATCGGAAAAACTTACCGTAAAAGCCGATTCGCCTGTCGCCATTGCGCGGTGATGGCCTCTATACTAGCTCCCCGTTTGTGCACCGCTCTAGTGCATTCGGCTGGAGCGCGACACGTCCCTCCACTCTCCATTCAGAGCCGCCGTAATAATGAGCCTGTTCTCCGCTGTCGAAATGGCACCCCGCGATCCAATCCTGGGCCTCAACGAAGCATTCAACGCCGATACCCGGACCACCAAGGTCAATCTGGGCGTGGGTGTTTACTGCAACGAAGAGGGGCGAATTCCACTGCTGCGCGCGGTGATCGAAGCCGAGGCGATTCGCGTCGCTCAACACGCTTCGCGCGGCTACCTGCCGATCGACGGCATCGCCGCCTACGATCAGGCCGTGCAAAAGCTGCTGTTTGGCAACGACTCGCCGCTGATCAGCGCCGGTCGGGTCATCACCACTCAGGCAGTCGGCGGGACCGGCGCACTGAAAATCGGTGCCGACTTCCTCAAGCAGCTGCTGCCCGACGCCGTGGTCGCGATCAGTGACCCGAGCTGGGAAAACCATCGCGCACTGTTCGAAACCGCTGGTTTCCCGGTGCAGAACTACCGCTACTACGACGCGGCCACCCACGACGTCAACCGTGCCGGCATGCTCGACGACCTCAACGCCCTGCCGAACGGCTCGGTCGTTGTTCTGCACGCTTGCTGCCACAACCCGACTGGCGTCGACCTGACCCCGGCGGACTGGAACAAGGTGCTGGAAGTGGTCAAGACCAAAGGTCACGTGCCGTTCCTCGACATGGCTTATCAGGGCTTTGGCGACGGCATCGACGAAGACGCTGCGGCCGTGCGCCTGTTCGCGGAATCCGGCCTGACTTTCTTCGTCTCGAGTTCGTTCTCCAAATCATTCTCGCTCTACGGCGAGCGTGTGGGCGCGTTGTCGATCATCAGCGAGTCGAAAGAAGAAAGCGCACGTGTGCTGTCGCAGGTCAAACGCGTGATCCGCACCAACTACTCCAACCCGCCGACCCACGGCGCCAGCATCGTTGCCGCCGTGCTGAACAGCCCGGAACTGCGCGCACAGTGGGAAGCGGAACTGGCCGAGATGCGCCTGCGCATTCGTGGCATGCGCACGCAGATGGTCGATCTGCTGGCGGAGAAAGCGCCGGGCCGCGACTTCAGCTTCGTCGGTCGCCAGCGTGGCATGTTCTCCTACTCCGGCCTGACCACTGAACAGGTGCATCGCCTGCGCAACGAGTTCGGCATCTATGCCCTGGACACCGGTCGCATCTGCGTGGCGGCGCTGAACCAGAGCAACATCAAGGCCGTGACGGATGCGATTGTTCAGGTCATCTGATTTCGCGGCGTGATGAAAAACGGGAAGCCTTGATGGCTTCCCGTTTTTTATTTGTGTCTGGAAACGTCCCACAACCTCTAGACTGCACAGAGCTTTAACTGTGGGAGCGGGCTTGCTCGCGAAAGCGGTCTGTCAGCCAAAAATGGATTGACTGACCTGCCGCATTCGCGAGCAAGCCCGCCCCCACAATTGGTTTTGTGTACGCCCGAGATTTTTGAAGAGAACCCACATGAAAAACGACAACCTGCGCGCCGACCGTGACGAACTGGATGATTTCATTCCCCGTGTGTCGGCGAAACGGGAAAAAAGCCTGGTCCTGCAAATCGCCACCGGGGTTTTCCTCGGCGGCCTGGCCCTGTGGCTGGTGCAACTGGTGGTCACGGCCGCTTACGCCAGGCTGATGCTCGGCACGATTACCTTTGGCGGTTAAGCCAACTCGGTCGCGCGCTGACTCGCGGCGTCGTCATAGGCGACATACAGCGATTCGGCAATCTGGCTCTTGATGGCTTTGGTGCTCTCAAGACCGAGCACGAAACCTTCGGCCTTGCCGCCGGCGCGGTTCAATTCTTCGGCGGTGCTTGCCTGAGTGATCGCGTCGAAGAGTTTTTCGGCGTGGGGGCCGACGCCTTTTGGCAGGCTGATCTGCGTGATGCTCATACGGATACCTCGGTGTTACAGATGATCTGACTCATGGCGCGTACCTTTTCGGCGAATGGCCGGTAGCGCGTGTGACCACTTCCGGGTGGCCATGGTAGACCTCCGGTGCCGCTCTGGTAAGCGCTAATCGCTGACAAAACGCCGTCCGTCCCGACGAATCGTAAAAGGTGTTATTCGGAGCTTGACTTCTCTTTTTGAATCAGTAACATACGCACCAATTCCGCAATAGCTCAGTTGGTAGAGCAAATGACTGTTAATCATTGGGTCCCTGGTTCGAGTCCAGGTTGTGGAGCCAAATAGCAAAGCCCCTGAATTGAAAGATTCAGGGGCTTTTTTGTGGGCGCTCCAAAAGATCAAAACATCGACAATAAAAAGGGCCGATCAGTACTTAACAGATCGGCCCTTTTTTTCAGACGCCGCGGTCAAACATGTTCGCTGCTTTTCGCCTGCGCTTTCGGCGCGCCATGCCCATGATCGTGCTCCGAATCCACCTCGATCACCGGCACTTCCTTGCCGTCGCAGTCATGCAGCTTGCCGTCGCTGAAGTAATCGCCTTCACGCAGTGCGGCCAGATCGCGATAACGCAGGGTTCGCTCTTCCGCCGCGGCAAACACAGACTGCTGATCCGAGTTGCCAGCGGTAAAGTGGTTGAACGCCAGGTTGAGCAGGATGGCCATGATCGCCGACGAGCTGATGCCGGAGTGGAAAATCGTCGCGAACCAGCTCGGGAACTGGTCGTAGAAGTTCGGCGCAGCAATCGGAATCATGCCGAAACCGATCGACGTGGCGACGATGATCAGGTTGACGTTATTGCGGTAGTCAACCTTCGACAGCGTACGAATGCCGCTTGCTGCTACGGTACCGAACAGCACGATACCGGCGCCGCCGAGGACCGACGTCGGCACAGCAGCAATCACCCTTCCCATGAATGGCAACAGGCCAAGGACCACCAGAAACAGACCGCCGGTGGCGACCACGAAACGGCTCTTGATCCCGGTCACCGCCACCAGCCCGACGTTCTGGGCGAAAGCGCTCTGGGTGAAGGAACCGAAGATCGGCGCAAACATGCTCGACAACATGTCGGCGCGCAGGCCATTGCCCAGACGTTTTGAATCAACCTTGGTTTCGATGATTTCGCCGACCGCCAGAATGTCCGCCGAGGTTTCCACCAGCGTCACCATGACCACAATGCACATCGACAGAATCGCGGCGAAGTGGAAGGTGGGCATGCCGAAGTGGAACGGCGTCGGGAAGCCGAACATGGGACCTGTGGTGACGCTGGAGAAATCCGCCATGCCGAGGAACACCGCCAGCACCGTGCCGATCACCATCGCCAACAGGATCGACAAGCGCGAAATGGTTGCACTGCCGACCTTGCTCAGCAGCAACACCAGCACCAGCGTGACCGCCGCCAGACCGATGTTCTGCATGCTGCCAAAATCCGGCGCATGGCTGTTACCGCCCATGGCCCAGCGGGCGGCCACCGGCATCAGCGTCAGGCCGATGGTGGTGATGACAATGCCAGTGACCAACGGCGGAAAGAACTTGGTGATGCGTGAGAACACCGGCGTGATCAGCAAGCCGATCAACGAAGCGGCAATCACCGCGCCCAGCACCGACTGGAAGCCGCCCTCCCCGCCACTGCTGACGATCGCAACCATGGTCGCCACGCCGGAGAACGACACGCCCTGTACCAGCGGCAACTGACAGCCAAAAAACGGCAGACCCAGGGTTTGCAGCAGTGTCGCCAGCCCCCCCGCAAACAATGAAGCAGCAATCAACAAGCCGATGTCCGCCGGCGACAAACCGGCCGCCTGGCCAATGATCAGTGGCACCGCAACGATACCGCCGTACATCGTCAGAACATGTTGCAGGCCGTAAGCCATATTCGCGCCGACCCCGAGATTTTCATCCTCGGGCCGTTGGTGTGAAACATGGGGCGTTTTCATGGTGGGGGGTTCCCTGGTTTTTGTTATGCGCACACTGTATTCAATACTCGGGACAAATGTCCATAGAGTTGTATACAACTTATCAGTCACATAATGGTTAGCTAGCCACCCAACCTTCCAGGCTGCGGTTTGCGCCCGCACAAATCCGGCAACACATCCCCGACTGCGCCAGCGCACCTGCCCACTAGGCTGAAGTGTTCATGGCGACCGACGGCGCGGTCCCGCCCTTCTATATACATATAAAGTATGCATAATGAAGTCATTAGAAATTCAGTACGACAAAAGCAAGAACGCAGCCAACAAACTCAAGCACAAAGGCATCAGCCTCGCCGAAGCCGAACCGGTCTTCTACGACGAACGCGCGATCACCCTTGAGGACAGCGACCATGACGAACAACGCTGGATCACTCTTGGCCTCGATGGCAAAGGACGTTTGCTGGTCGTTGCATACAGCTATCGCGCAGCCAATGTGGTTCGAATCATTTCTGCACGTGCCGCCAGTCCGAGCGAACGGCGCGCGTATTTTCCGGAGGCTTGACCGATGAACGATGAATATGACTTTTCCCAGGGCAAACGCGGTGCCGTGGCGTCCAGCAAAGGTAAAACGCGCATTACCATCATGCTTGACGATGCGGTGATCGAGGCGGCGCGCGCAGTCGCCGAAAACGAGGGTTTTGGTTATCAGACAGTGATCAACAACACGCTGCGCCATGCCCTGCTGGAGAACCCTCGCCAGCAGACCAACGCGGAGAATGCCGAGGTGTCCGGGCAGTTTAAAAAAGGCATAACGGCCGCTGACCTCAAGAGCCTCGAGAGAAAACTGTCGGCGGCCATCGGCGAAATCCGCCGCGTGCTGGAACCAGACGTGAAGCCCTAGGCAGACACTGGCGCGATCACCTGCGCCAGCGATTGCCGCATTGACGGCGAATCAACCACCTGCAGGCCAAACTCGCGCGCCAGCAATTCAATCAACTCATCGACCTGCGTCACGTCGCGCCGCTCACTCTCATCACCGATGCGATGAAGGGCGAAGCTGCCGTTGTTCAGCGTCTTGCGCCAGCCCTCCCCGGTGCGCGCGACCATTAATCGCTGGGCAAACGGTGAGTCTGGGTGCGTCGAGACGTACCAGTTGCCGACGGTGTAATCGATGTCTTCCTGGCGTTGCAGGTCGAACAGATACATCGGCCGCCATTCGCCCGCGACGTTGGCATGCAACAGATAGCCGTCGGCCTGTTTTTCGATGCGATAAGGTTCGTGAGGGGTGGGTTGCACGGCTTCGGTGTCGAGCATCAGCGGTGCGGTCGGCACCATGCCGCCGAAGCCGACGTCAGTGATATAGCGAACACCGTCGAGACTGACCAGGCTCAAGCGGTGAGTCCGCGCCGTCCAGCTGCCTTCAGGCTGATTCATCACCACGCGCCCGCTGATCGCGCGAACGTCGAAGCCCAGTTCAAGCAACAGGGTGAAAAACAGCTTGTTGAGCTCATAGCAATAACCGCCGCGACCACCCAGCAGGATTTTTTCTTCAATCGACGGCAGATCGATCAACACTGGCGCGCCAGTGACCGTGGCCAGGTTTTCGAAAACAAACACAGCGGTATGGCGCAACTGTAACTGGCGCAGGGTAGCCAGTGTCGGCGGTGGAGGCGCCTCAAACCCCAGGCGTTGCAGGTACAGCTTCAGATGGGTCAGGCGTGGCTCGCTCATTGCTCGGTCCTTATGCAGGGGGCGTTGATAGACACCCTGTATACGGGATCGAGCGGGGTTTTCGACAATTGATTTCGCCAATCAACCGCTCAGCGTTTTTTACGCGAGCCGATACGAATCCACGTCGGCGCATGATCACTGGCGTGCGGTTCATTGCGCACCCAGGCATCGACTCCCGCCTCGTGCAAATACGGACTCAGCGCCGGGTTCAGCAAAAGATGGTCGATGCGCAAGCCGGAGTTGGTTTGCCAGTGCTGGCGGAAATAATCCCAGAAGGTGTAAAGGCGTTCCTCGGGATACAAATGCCGCAGGGAATCGGTCCAGCCCTGATCCAGCAGACGTTGGTAGCACTCGCGACTTTCCGGTTGCAGCAAGGCGTCCTTGAGCCAGGAACGGGTGTTGTAGATGTCCATGTCGGTGGGCACGACGTTGTAGTCACCGGCCAGCACCACCGGGTGATCGCTGCTCTGCAGGTCTTTCGCGTAGCTGATCAACCGCTCGAACCAGGCCAGTTTGTACTCGAATTTCGGCCCCGGCTGCGGATTGCCATTGGGCAGGTACAGGCAACCGACCAGCACCCCGTGCACCGCCGCTTCGATATAGCGGCTCTGGGCGTCGTCTGGATCGCCGGGCAGCCCGCGCCGGCTCTCCAGCGGTTGTGCATCCCGCGCCAGAATCGCCACACCGTTCCACGACGCCTGGCCTTGCCAGATCGCGCCGTAACCGGCCGCTTCCAGCTCGGCTGCCGGAAACGCGCTGTCCACCGATTTCAGTTCTTGCAGGCATGCGATGTCCGGTTGTTCACGCTCCAGCCACGCCAGCAGATTCGGCAGCCGCGCGCGCAGGCCGTTGACGTTGAACGTGGCAATGCGCAGGTTTTTCATCGTTCGCCGCTCCTGTCAAGGGGATTGCACTTGTGACCCCCGAACCGTTGCGCAGGTTGCATTCAATCAGCACGCTCAGCCCTCAGGCGCGATTGCGCAGCCACTGCAAAAAACCTCTTTTCGGCGCAACGGCTGGCGCTTCTTCGGTGAGCGATTGCGCCTTGTGCAGACGAAAATCGAGCAACGCCTGCATGGCATCGTGGATGTCATGGCGGGCGTCCAGGCACGGCTTCAGGTATGACTTTTCGATGCGATACAAGGTGCAGAAGGTCTTCGCCGTAAAATCGGCAGGCAGCGCCGTGTCGCTGAGAATCCCCGCCTCCCCGATCACTTCGCCCGGCCCCATGCGCCCGGACTCCAGCGCTGTGCCGTGCCGCTTCAACGTCACCGAGACCACGCCGGACTCGATAATGAACAAATGATCGCTGACCTCCCCGCCCGCCAGAAGGGTCTCGCCGGCGCGGAATGTCTGCAGGGTCATGTTCTGGCTGAAGGTGTCTTTTTCTTCCTCACGCAGCGTGGAAAAAATTGGCGAACTGTCGAGCAATGCCCGTGGCCGCGAGAGCGTAGACGCTGTACTGGCTTCATTGCTGGACAGCAGATTGACTCCGGACGCCTGCAAGTGGCGGTAAGCCAGATCGAACAACTGATTGCGTACTGCGCGCTTCTCGCCCATCGAGGCGACGAAACCACTGATTTCGTATTCCGCGCCGCTGCTGCCAGAGCTTTTCAGCGCGACACTCGGCGCCGGACTGTCGAGCAACTGGCGGCAGCCCTGCATGGCCCGCTCCAGCGCCTCGATCACCGAGCTGGGCCGCGCATGCGGGCTGACTTGCACACCTACCGCGACGCCAAACATGTTGCTCGGCCGACTGAAGTTGATGATCTTGGCCTTGGCCGCCAGCGAATTGGGAATCACCGCCATGCTGCCCTGACTGGTTTGCAGACGCGTGGCGCGCCAATCGATATCGGTGACCCGGCCTTCGGTGCCGTCGATGGAAATCCAGTCATCGAGCTGATAGGGCTTGGTGGTGTTGAGGACGATGCCGGAAAACACATCGCTCAAGGTGCTCTGCAAGGCCAGGCCGACAATGATCGCCAACGCGCCCGACGTCGCCAGCACGCCTTTGACCGGCAGGTCCAGCACATACGCCAGCGCGGCGATGATCGCGATGAGGAAAATCACGGCGCCAAGCAAATCCTGCAACAGCCGTCCGGTGTGGCCGACCCGCTGCATCATTACCGCGCCGATCAACACCGTCAGGGTCCGCGCGCCGAACAGCCACCAGCCGATCTGCAACGCCGTCGCCGCCAGGTGCAGCGGCACGTTGTCGGCCCACGGTGCCGGCTCCATCGGATTCAGGCCTTCGTTGAACAGGACAATGCTGAACAGGGTAAAAATCAGCACCCGCACCAACAGCTTCCACTCGCTGCCTCGGGAACTGATCAGACGCCAGAATCCAAGGTCGAGGAGGATCAGGACAAATGCGCAAAACAGCGGATGTTCGGTCAGCAAAGACAACATCAAACCACTCCGACGAAGGCCAATCGCGAGAAGATCGCACAGATTGAGCCAGTGTAGGAGCAATTGATTTCAGCAGATGAACCTTTCTCGAAAACGCTGAAAAACCTGTGGGAGCGAGCCTGCTCGCGAAGTCGGTGGAACAGTCACAGTTGTATTGACTGACACAACGCCTTCGCGAGCAAGCCCGCTCCCACATTGGGTTTTGGGGTGTGTCAGGTGACTGCCCCTGGCTGTGGCGTCAGGCCTGCATCCGGCCGAAGCGGCCCGACTGGAAATCGGCGAACGCCTGGTGGATTTCCTGCTCGGTGTTCATCACGAACGGGCCATGGCCGACGATCGGTTCGTCGATCGGCTCGCCGCTGAGCAACAGCACCACCGCTTGCTGGCTGGCCTCGAGGGTCAACCGATCGCCATCACGCTCGAAGAGCACTAACTGCCCTTCCCCCACCGATTCCGCGCCGTTGACCTGCACCGAACCTTTCAAAACCACCAGCGCGGTGTTGTGCCCATCGTGCAGATCCAGCGTCAGTAACTTGCCAGCGTTCAGGCGTAAGTCCCAGACGTCGATGGGCGTAAACGTGCGCGACGGACCTTTATGGCCTTCGAACTCACCGGCGATCAGACGCAGGCTGCCAGCGTTGTCCTTGAGCGCAATGCGCGGGATATCGCTGTCGAGGATGGTCTGGTAGCCCGGCGCGGCCATTTTGTCCTTGGCCGGCAGGTTGACCCACAATTGCACCATTTCCATACGGCCGCCGGTTTTGGCGAAATCGTCGGAGTGGAACTCCTCGTGGAGAATTCCCGACGCGGCTGTCATCCATTGCACGTCGCCCGGGCCGATAGTGCCGCCGCTGCCGGTGGAGTCGCGGTGCTGCACTTCGCCGTCGTAAACGATCGTCACGGTTTCGAAACCACGGTGCGGGTGCTGGCCCACGCCGCGCCGCTCGGTGGTCGGGGTGAATTCGGCCGGACCGGCATGATCGAGCAGCAGGAACGGGCTGATGTGTTGGCCCAGGTTGTCGTAGGAAAACAGCGTGCGAACCGGAAAACCATCGCCGACCCAATGGCCGCGCGGGCTGGTGTAGATACCGAGAATGTTTTTCATGGGCTCTCCAATGGGTAAATGCCTTGGATTAAGCCTAAAGGGAGATCGAGTTTTGCACTAGATCGCTAAAATCGACTTGAGTGTTCTATATGCAGAACGATGGATCGGCGGTGCGCCCTTCGCGAGCAGGCTCGCTCCCACAGGATTCTGGATGAATTCGTGATTTGTGTATAACCACAGCTTCTGTGGAAGCCAGCTTGCTCGCGAAGGGGACAGGCCGGACAACCCGGATCTCGGAAATGATTCATGACTTCTGCTCAACACTGCTTTGACCCACCAGCGGTTTTTCTCACTGATCCGGACGCGGATACTGCGGCCATTCCCACTGCATTCCAGGAGTCATCCCATGTCTGTTCCCGCTTTCGGTCTTGGTACGTTTCGCCTGCAAGGCCAGGTGGTCATTGATTCAGTGAGCACGGCCCTTGAACTCGGCTACCGCGCCATCGACACCGCGCAGATTTACGAAAACGAAACCGAGGTGGGTCAGGCGATCGCTGCCAGTGGAATCGCGCGCGACGCGCTGTTCATTACCAGCAAGATCTGGGTGGCCAACTTCGCCGCAGATCGCCTGATCGCCAGTCTCAAGGAAAGCCTGCACAAATTGCAGACCGACTACCTCGACCTGACGCTGATCCATTGGCCCTCGCCCAACCACGAGGTCCCTGTCGAGGCGTTCATGGGCGCGCTGCTGGAGGCAAAACGCCTGGGCCTGACGCGACAGATCGGCGTGTCCAACTTCACCATCGACCTGATGAAACAGGCCATCGCCGCCGTCGGTGCCGAGCACATTGCGACGAATCAGATCGAACTGCACCCGTATCTGCAAAACCGTAAAGTCGTCGAGTTCGCCCACAGCCAAGGCATTCACATCACCTCGTACATGACCCTCGCCTACGGCGAAGTGTTGCAGGATCCGCTGATCCAGAAGATTGCCGAGCGCCTGCACGCCACCCCGGCGCAGGTCACGCTGGCCTGGGCGATGCAGTCGGGTTTTGCGGTGATTCCGTCCTCGACCCGACGCGCCAACCTGCACAGCAACCTCGGCGCGACGGCGCTGACACTGAGCGATGCCGACATGACGCTGATCGCCAGCCTGGACCGCGGCCATCGCCTGACCAGCCCAAAAGGCCTGGCCCCTGCCTGGGACTGATCAGGCCTGAAGACGTTGCGCGAGGTTGTGCATGGCTTCGCGCAGCGTCTTGATTGCCGGCAGAACCGCCACCGCATCGGGCTGCTGGCAAGCCTGTTCGAGTTCGATACACGCCGCCACCAGGCGTGCCGCGCCGACCATTTGCGCACCGCCCTTGATGTGATGAGCCAGTTCGCGCAAGCCACTGTGGTCCTCACCGCCCTGCAAACTCTCCAGACGCTGGAGGTCCTGATCCAGGCTGCGCGACACTTCGGCGCGCAGGCGTTCGATCAACGAGTGGTCATTGCCGGCCATTTGCTCCAGCGCGCTGAGGTCGATTTCCGTCAATGCAGGGGCTGAGACTGGCTCCATCTCTCGCTGGCAATGAGCGACACCCTTCAAGGCCTGCGCCAGGTCGCGCAAGCGGATCGGTTTGAACAGGCAATCGTCCATACCCGCCTCGAAACAGCGCACCCGCTCCTGGACCTGGGCGTTGGCGGTAAATCCAATGATCCGGCACGGTGTGCGTGCGCTGTGCGTTTCCTCATCGCGGATTGCCCGTGCCAGCTCATAGCCGTTGCGGTGCGGCATGTTGCAGTCCGTGATAACGACATCGAACACCTGAGCGCGCCAGCGTTCCAGGCCCTGCTCGCCATTCTCGGTGTCGACGGTGCGATGCCCGAGGTCGCTGAGTTGCCAACACAGCAGCAATCGATTGACCGGATGGTCGTCGACCACCAGCACGTCGAGTGATCGCAGCGCGCACGGCGCCTCTTGCGTACTTGGCGGAACCGCTGCGAGTGCAGTCAGGCGCGGCAGTTCAAAGCGCAGCTCGACCCGCGTGCCGAGCCCCGGTTCGCTGTCGAGTTGCAAGGTGCCGCCCATCATCTCGCAGAGGCTGCGACTGATCACCAGTCCCAGTCCAGAACCGCTGCGCACCGCACCCGGAAGGTTGCCGACCTGGACAAACGGACTGAACAACCGCTGCCGATCAACGGCACTGATGCCCAGTCCGCTGTCCTCGATGATCACGGTCAGTGCCAGTTTTTCTGCCGATTTCAGCTTGAGTTTGAGCGACAGACTGACTTCACCCTGCTCAGTGAACTTGATGGCGTTGCTCAGCAGGTTCGACAGCACTTGCTTGAAACGTGTCGGATCGATCAGCACATCGACGTCACTGTGTTCGTCCAGATCGATGCGCCACAACAGCCGCTTTTGCCGCGCCAGCCCTTCGAAGACACGGCTCACCGACGTCACCAGATCGCGCAGGTTGGCGCGTTCCGGTGCCACTGAAAGGTGCCCGGACTCAATCCTGGCAATGTCGAGAATGTCGCCGATCAACGCCAGCAGTTGCTGCCCGGCGTTGGCCGCAACCTGAATCGCCAACCGATCGGTTTCGCCCTCCTCCGCCCGCTTGAGCGCCAGTTCGAGCATGCCGATCAAGGCGTTCATCGGCGTACGGATTTCATGGCTCATGGTCGCCAGAAACGTGGTTTTTGCGCGGTTGGCGTCGTCGGCCGTCTGCTTGGCTTGCTGCAATTGTTGCAACCACTGCTGACGCTGGCGAATCTGCCGGCGCTGAAAACCGATCCACAGCAGCGCCAGCACCAGCAGCACGGCCGCAGCGGCGAAGCTCAGCAAAATCGACTGGCGATGGCGCAACCAGTAGCTGTCATCCACCACCACATCATGGCTCCAGCGCTCGACCAATTCATCCATATGCTGCGGCGCAATACTCAGCAGCGCCTTGTTCAAAATCGAGTGCAGCGCGGTCGCCTGCGGAGCAGTGGCCAAGGCAATCCGCGCCGGCTGGTCGCCGACCGTACCGATGATACGCAAGCGATCACGGTAATGACGGGTCAGTAAAAAGCGCGCAACCAGCAACGAACTGACCGTGGCGTCCACCTGCCCCTTGGCGATCAGTACCATGCCCTCGGCGGGGCTTGCGACTTCGACCAGACGCACGCCGGGAATGCGTTCCAACAGGTAGTCACGCAGTGGGTGGCCGCGATAAATGGCCAGGCGTTTGCCGGTCAGGTCATCGAGGCGACGCGGGCTCTGCGCGGCTGTCGAAGCAACCAGGACAAACGGATTGTTGAGGTAGGCGCGGGTGAAGGCCAGTTCGGCTTCGCGTTCATTGCTCGGCGTTACCACCGGCAGCAGATCGAGTTCACCGGCCTTGAGCTGCTCGATCTGACGGTCGAGGGAAACCCCGCGCACCCGTTCGAACTGCAAACCGCTGCGCTGACTGATCAGAGTCAGCAGCTGCGCGCCAAGCCCACTGAAACGGCCGTCGGCGTCGAAAAAAGTCAGCGGGGCGAAATCATCAATGACACCGACCCGCACCACCGGATGTCGATTCAGCCAGTCTTGCTCCATCACACTGAGTTGCACCTGTGACTGTTCCGCCATCTCCGCATGACCGACACTCCAACGCTGCTCGATGAGCTGGCGGCGCTCCATGGGCACGGCCTCAAGCGCCTTGTCGACAAGGCGCTTGAGGCGCACGTCGGTGCGCAACAGGGCAAAGCCGAACGGGTTGGCATCCAGCCCGGACGGCCCGGCCAGCTGCAGATCGTTGCGGTAATTGGTGTTGATCAGGTAGTTGGAACTGATGAAGTCTCCCAGGTAGACATCATCCGCACCGAAAGCCACCGCACCGAGGGCATCCATGGCCGACGGGTAGCGTTGCACCTGAGCGTCGGGATAGAACGCTTGTACGCTTGCCAGCGGCAGATAGTCCTCGACCATGGCGATACGTTTGCCTGCAAGACCGGCCGACAGGGTGTCGTCGTGGCGGATCACCAGCATCGGCTGGTCTTCGGCGTAAGCGCGAGACAGCACAAAATCGGGGTCGGCGATTTCAAAGCGGTTGGAGGTGCCCAGCAAGTCCAGTTCGCCACGCTTGAGCGCCGCCATCAAGGCGGGCCGGTCAGCGAAGCGCCGGACGTCGATGCGCACACCGAGCAGTTGCGCCAGCAGGTCGGCGTAATCGGCCGTAAGCCCTTCCAGCTCGTGCTGATGACGGGTGATTTCGAACGGTGGGTAATCCGGCCCGGAAATGCCCATGCGCAGTACCGGGTGCTCGCGCAACCACTGGCGATCCTGCGCGTCGAGGCGAACCTCGGCATGCGCCGCCCCGGCACGCGTCACCACCTCCAGCCGCTGCGATGTTTCATCCGCCCAAGCGCTGGTCAGGCAGCTCAGCCACAGCCCGAAAAGCCGATATCCCAGTGCCATGTCCGTGCGTTCAGATCAAATGATTGCGTAGGGCGAATTCGCGCAAATGCACGACCGAATTCAGCCCGAGCTTTTGCATCAGCCGTTTCTTATACGTGCTCACTGTTTTATGGCTAAGGTGCATGCCCTCGGCAATTGTCTTGTTGGTCTTGCCTTGGCTCAGTTGCAGGAAAATGCTCAGTTCGCGATCGGAAAGTCGGTCGATCAGGTCTTTTTCCGAGCGCTGCGCAATGCTCGACGCGTGGCCGTCCGGCAAAGAAGAGAAAAATGTATAGCCCGACATCACCGCGCGAATGGCTTCGTGCAGTTGTTGCAGTTGATTGGTTTTGGTCACGTAGGCCATGGCCCCGGCGCGCTGGCAGCGCTCCTGGTAAAACAACGGATCATAGGAACTGAACACCACAATGCGACAGTCAAGCCCAGTGGTTTTGATCCGCGCCATGACCTCCAGTCCGTCGAATACCGGCAAATGCAAGTCAAGGATCACCAGTTGCGGCGCGTATTCGCGGATCAGCGACACCACCTCGTTGCCATTGCTGGCCTCGTAGATCTCCTTGAAGCCTTCAGCTTGCAGCACAATCCGGACGGCAGCGCACACCACTGGATGGTCGTCGACGATCAGCGCTGACTTCATGGACACTCCCGAGGCAAAACTGGCAATGCAGTCGACCACTGGACTGTTCCAGACACGGTGGCTGCACAGCGACTGTTACACGGGATGAAAATCGAAACACCTGTCAAGTCTGACAGGTGCGTAAAACAACAAACTGTGTTAGGCCCGACGCTGCAGCGCTGCTTGCGGTGCCCAGCCTGACGCGTCCGGTTGCTGCTCTGGCGCATCGACGAACGCCATCAATTGCCGGATCAACGCCGATGAGGGCAATGCGACAGGGCTGATCTGGACATTTTCCTGGGCAAAACCGGCCGCCATCTGCAGGGGTGCGCTGGGTTCGTTGTAGATCAGGGCATGGCGCACCTGTGCATTGCCGAGGAAGAAGCCCAGCAGGTCGAGCCGGCCAGCGGCCAGCTCGGCGTTGATGACCACCACATCGAAGGGGTCACAGCCGTAGTCGACCAGGGTCAACAACTCGGCGAGGTCCTGCACCGGGGCAACGCGGTAGTAATCGAGGTGGTTGAACAGGCGCTCGATCTTCATCCGGTGAAAATGCTGCGGGTCGGCGATCAGGATTCGCAGGGCTTTGTTGATCATGGTCAATCTCCCGAGGGTGAAATTTTCTTGGGATAAGGCTACGCAGGACACTTGGAAGACTCTGTAAGACTTTTCCTAAAAAACCGGTTATTCATCCGAGGTCCGCCGAGCTGCGCTGCTGCAACCAGACGAGAAGATCTGCTCCGGCCATGGGCTTCGCGTACCAGTAGCCCTGACCTTGCGTGCAGCCCAGCGCAAGAAGTTCGCGGCGTTGGGCATCGGTCTCGATGCCCTCGATCACAACGCTCATGCCCAAGGCCTCACCCAGCGCCAGCGTGCTGCTGATTGCCGCCCGGCAGCGCGGCTCATCGGCGAGGTTGCGAACGAAATCAGCGTCGAGCTTGATCTCGTTGAACGGCAACTGACACAAACGCTGCAAGGAGGAGAACCCGGCGCCGAAGTCATCGATCGACAAGCGGCAGCCCATCATCCGCAGACGCACCAGGGTTTCCAGGCTGGTGGCCGGCGCTTCCAGCAAGCCGCTTTCCGTCAGTTCGAAGGTCAGGCTGGCGCCGCACGCGCCGTGGCGCCGGAGCAAAGCCTTGAGACTGGCGGCCAGCTCAGCGTTGGCCAGTTGCACCGTTTGCAGATTGAACGCCATGCTCACGGCGAAACCGTTGGCCCCGGCGCTGCGTTGCACCGTCAGGGCCTGTTCCATTTGAGGAAACAACAACGCGTCGAGCAACCCGCATTGTTCCAGCACGGGCATGAACAACGCCGGGGCAATGATCCCCTGCTGCGGATGCAGCCAGCGGCACAACACTTCGACGCCACAGACTTCACCGGTGTGCAGGTTGAACTTGGGCTGGTACCAGGCGCGCAACTGCTGTTCAGCCAAGGCCTGGCGCACCGCCGCTGCGCTGGCCAGCTTCACGGTGGCTGCCGGCGGGCAGGTCACGCGCGGCCTGTCGACGGCTTTTTTCAACAGGTCTGCCAGCCCCTGTATGTGCACCGGCTTGCCAACATCGCCGAGCAGTTCCAGACCGAGTAACGCAACCATTTGATGCACAGCCCGGCGTAAATCCACCGACAGCGAACTGCTGATGATCACTGACTTGACCTGGCCTGACGCGCCGACCCGCTGCAAAAATTCCAACCCATCCATGCCTTCCATCTGCAAGTCGCACAGGGCCACGTCGACCGTGCCGACCTTGTCCAGCAAAGCCAGCGCCTGGGCACCGTCACTCGCCTCAAGTACCTCGCGACAGCCCAGGGTGCGCAAGATATTCACCGCAACCGAACGTTGAAAAGGATGGTCCTCCAGTACTAAAGCCCGTAGCGGCAGATCGGACATGGGGACGGACTCACGGGTTGAATGGCGTGAGTCAGTCTGGGTCATTCGAGGAGGCAAATCTTCAGGAAACGTCTCAAAATTCGTGAGAAATTTCCTAAACGTCGAACGTCAACAATGGCCCCAGGGCCAGGATCAGCCGACGTGGTTTGCGCACACTGTGCCCGCGAAGGCGTTTCGTCAGTCAACGCATCTGCGACTGACATTGCGCTTTCGCGAGCAGGCTCACTCCCACACTGGCTTTCCAGCGTTGCCGTTATCGCGAACACACCGCCGAAACCTGTGGGAGCGGGCTTGCCCGCGAAGGCGTTTCGTCAGTCAACGCACCTGCAACTGA
>NZ_JABWQS010000053.1:0-34762 GCF_014268545.1 Pseudomonas sp. SWRI81 | reverse complement strand
TCGTCGAGCAGCAGCGGGCCACGTGGGCCGGCGGAGCGAGAATTCTGGTTATCAGCGACAGGTGCGCCACTGGCGGTCGTAAGCGTTTTGATCTGGCTCATGCGGTCTTCTTCCTCTGTCAGTCTTGAAACTGCCGGCTAATCGGCTTGGGGGGAGTATCGATCATCAGCGCGACGGTCACAAATTCATTAACTTGCGGACATCGATAGATAATTTCTAATTAAGCTTCCCGGCACATAGTGACGCCAGAACAATGACAGAAGCTTGTACGAACCGCGCATTTTCTACAGACACAAAAAACCGGGCACTAGGCCCGGTTCTTTGTTTCAGACTGACGTCTTACTCGGCGGATACAGCTTCGCCAGCAGTAGCACGATCAACCAACTCGACGTACGCCATAGGCGCGTTGTCGCCAGCGCGGAAACCGCACTTGAGGATGCGCAGGTAGCCACCCTCACGGGTAGCATAACGCTTGCCCAGGTCGTTGAAGAGCTTACCAACGATAGCTTTCGAGCGAGTACGGTCGAAAGCCAGACGGCGGTTAGCCAGGCTGTCTGTCTTGGCCAGAGTGATCAGCGGCTCGGCAACGCGGCGCAGTTCTTTGGCTTTTGGCAGAGTAGTTTTGATCAGCTCGTGCTCGAACAGCGACACCGCCATGTTTTGGAACATGGCCTTGCGGTGCGAGCTGGTGCGGCTCAGGTGACGACCACTTTTACGATGACGCATGGTTCATTCCTTACCAAACACTACGTTCGGTGATTACGACGATCAGGCAGTCGCCTTGTCGTCCTTCTTAAGACTTGCAGGCGGCCAGTTGTCGAGGCGCATGCCGAGGGACAGACCGCGGGAGGCCAGAACGTCCTTGATTTCAGTCAAGGATTTCTTGCCCAGGTTCGGAGTCTTCAACAGCTCTACTTCGGTACGCTGAATCAGGTCGCCGATGTAGTAGATGTTTTCCGCCTTAAGGCAGTTAGCCGAACGTACAGTCAGTTCCAGATCGTCAACCGGGCGAAGCAGGATCGGATCGATCTCGTCTTCCTGCTCGACAACCACTGGCTCACTGTCACCCTTGAGGTCGACGAACGCAGCCAACTGCTGTTGCAGGATGGTTGCAGCGCGGCGAATAGCCTCTTCAGGATCCAGAGTACCGTTGGTTTCCAGATCAATAACCAGCTTGTCCAGGTTGGTACGCTGCTCGACACGGGCGTTTTCCACCACGTACGCGATACGGCGAACCGGGCTGAACGAAGAGTCAAGCTGCAAGCGACCGATGCTGCGGCTTTCGTCTTCATCGCTCTGACGCGAGTCGGCTGGTTCATAACCACGACCACGAGCTACGGTGAGCTTCATGTTCAGGGCGCCGTTAGACGCCAGGTTAGCGATTACGTGATCGGGATTAACGATCTCGACATCATGATCCAGCTGAATATCGGCAGCGGTAACCACCCCCGAACCCTTCTTCGACAAGGTCAGCGTAACTTCGTCACGACCGTGCAGCTTGATGGCCAGACCTTTAAGGTTCAACAGGATTTCAATTACGTCTTCCTGTACACCTTCGATGGCGCTGTACTCGTGGAGCACACCGTCAATCTCGGCCTCGACTACTGCGCAGCCGGGCATTGAGGACAACAGGATGCGTCGCAGCGCGTTGCCCAGGGTGTGGCCAAAACCACGCTCGAGAGGCTCGAGAGTGATCTTGGCGCGGGTTGGACTGACAACCTGCACATCAATGTGGCGGGGTGTCAGGAACTCATTTACCGAAATCTGCATGGATGCACCTATTTTCTAGCCCTTACTTGGAGTAGAGCTCGACAATCAGGCTTTCGTTGATGTCGGCGGACAGATCACTGCGAGCAGGAACGTTCTTGAAAACGCCCGACTTCTTCTCAGCGTCTACTTCTACCCATTCTACGCGGCCACGTTGGGCACACAGATCGAGAGCTTGGACAATGCGAAGTTGGTTTTTTGCTTTCTCGCGAACTGCAACCACGTCACCAGCACGAACCTGATACGACGGAACGTTTACGGTCTGACCGTTGACGCTGATCGACTTGTGCGATACCAGCTGACGGGATTCGGCACGAGTCGAACCAAAGCCCATACGGTATACAACGTTGTCCAGACGGCATTCGAGCAGTTGCAGCAGGTTTTCACCGGTTGCACCTTTTTTGCCAGCAGCTTCTTTGTAGTAGCCGCTGAACTGACGCTCGAGAACGCCGTAGATACGACGGACCTTCTGCTTTTCACGCAGTTGGGTGCCGTAGTCGGACTGGCGGCCGCGGCGTTGGCCGTGGATACCAGGTGCTGCTTCAATGTTGCACTTCGATTCGATCGCGCGCACGCCGCTCTTCAGGAAGAGATCGGTGCCTTCGCGACGAGCGAGTTTGCATTTTGGACCAATGTAACGAGCCATTCTTTACAATCTCCTGGATTACACGCGGCGCTTCTTCGGCGGACGGCACCCGTTGTGCGGGATTGGCGTCACGTCGGTGATGCTGGCGATCTTGTAGCCACAGCCGTTCAAAGCGCGGACTGCGGATTCACGACCTGGACCTGGACCTTTGACGTTGACGTCGAGGTTTTTCAGGCCGTATTCCAGCGCAGCTTGACCAGCACGTTCAGCAGCTACTTGAGCAGCAAACGGGGTGGACTTGCGGGAACCGCGGAAACCCGAACCACCGGAGGTAGCCCAGGAAAGAGCGTTACCTTGACGGTCGGTGATGGTCACGATGGTGTTGTTAAAAGATGCATGGATGTGGGCGATGCCATCAACCACTGTCTTTTTAACTTTTTTACGAGGACGAGCAGCAGGTTTTGCCATGATTAAATTCCTGTCGATTCGCTGGGGCGATTACTTGCGGATCGGCTTACGCGGACCTTTACGGGTACGCGCGTTGGTCTTGGTACGCTGACCGCGCACTGGAAGACCGCGACGATGACGCAGACCGCGATAGCAACCGAGGTCCATCAAGCGCTTGATTTTCATGTTGATTTCGCGACGCAGGTCACCTTCAGTGGTAAACTTCGCCACTTCGCCACGCAGCTGTTCAATTTGCTCGTCGCTCAGATCTTTGATCTTTGCTGCTGGGTTTACCCCAGTTTCTGCACAGATTTTCTGTGCAGTAGTGCGACCAACACCATAGATGTAGGTCAGCGAGATAACAGTATGCTTGTTATCTGGAATGTTAACGCCTGCAATACGGGCCATTCAGTGGGACTCCAATTGACAGCTACCTACGCCCCGGAAGCCAAGAAATAGGGCGCGAGATAATATCGCTGTAATAACAAATAATCAACCCGGTAGCGCACTAGCTACCGGGCTTGAAGCACAATCACACTCAGCCTTGGCGCTGTTTGTGACGCGGTTCCGCGCTGCAAATTACTCGAACAACACCTTCGCGGCGAATAATCTTGCAGTTACGGCACAGCTTTTTCACCGATGCACGAACTTTCATCACCAACTCCTCGAACCTTATGGGTACTCAGCGCAACATGCCGCTGCCGTAACCCTTCAGGTTGGCTTTCTTCATCAGGGATTCGTACTGGTGCGAAACGAGGTGCGATTGTACTTGGGACATGAAGTCCATCACAACCACGACCACGATCAGCAACGAGGTCCCGCCAAGGTAGAACGGTACGTTGGCTGCAACCACCAGGAACTGGGGAAGCAAGCACACGGCCGTCATGTAAAGAGCACCGAACAGGGTCAAGCGAGTCAGAACGCCATCAATGTAGCGCGCAGACTGCTCACCTGGACGAATGCCCGGAATAAAGGCACCGGACTTCTTCAGGTTTTCCGCTACGTCTTTCGGATTGAACATCAACGCCGTATAGAAGAAGCAGAAGAAAATAATCCCTGCACTAAACAGCAGAATATTCAACGGCTGACCAGGAGCGATCGACTGCGAGATGTCCTGCAACCAGCCCATACCTTCAGACTGACCGAACCAGGCACCCAACGAAGCCGGGAACAGCAAAATGCTGCTCGCGAAAATAGCCGGAATAACACCGGCCATGTTCACCTTCAGCGGCAAGTGGCTAGTCTGCGCAGCGAAGACCTTACGGCCCTGCTGACGCTTGGCGTAGTGAACAGCAATACGACGCTGACCACGCTCAATGAACACCACGAAACCGATAATCGCTACTGCCAGCAAACCGATGGCAACCAGGGCGAAGATGTTGATATCACCCTGACGCGCAGACTCGAAAGACTGCCCGATTGCTCTCGGAAGACCGGCGACGATACCCGAAAAAATCAACATCGAGATACCGTTGCCAACACCACGCTCAGTAATCTGCTCACCCAGCCACATCATGAACATCGCACCAGCCACAAATGTGGTTACCGCGACGAAATGGAAGCCAAAGTCACCAGTGAACGCCACGCCCTGCCCCGCCAGACCAATGGACATGCCAATGGCCTGGACTAGAGCGAGAGCGACGGTGAGGTAGCGGGTGTACTGGCTGATCTTGCGACGGCCAGCTTCACCTTCCTTCTTCAACTGCTCCAGTTGCGGGCTGACGGCGGTCATCAGTTGCATGATGATCGATGCCGAAATATACGGCATGATCCCCAGTGCAAAGATGCTCATCCGTTCCAGCGCGCCGCCGGAAAACATGTTGAACAAGCTAAGAATGGTCCCCTCATTCTGTCGAAACAGGTCCGCGAGACGGTCCGGGTTGATACCTGGAACCGGGATGTGTGCGCCTATTCGGTAGACGATAATCGCCAGGAACAGAAAACGCAGACGAGCCCAGAGTTCAGACATACCGCCTTTGCCGAGCGCAGAGAGAGCACCTTGCTTAGCCATTTATTCCTCGAACTTGCCGCCAGCTGCTTCGATAGCCGCACGCGCACCTTTGGTGGCGCCGATTCCCTTGCCGATAGTGACAGCGCGAGTCACTTCACCGGACAGCATGATTTTCACACGCTGTACGTTGACGTTGATCACGTTGGCATCTTTCAGGGACTGCACAGTAACGATGTCGCCTTCCACTTTAGCCAGCTCGGACAGACGCACTTCTGCGCGGTCCATGGCCTTCAGGGAAACGAAACCGAACTTAGGCAGACGACGATGCAGCGGCTGTTGACCGCCTTCAAAGCCTGGAGCGATGGTGCCACCGGAGCGGGAGGTCTGACCTTTGTGGCCACGGCCACCGGTCTTGCCCAAACCACTACCGATACCACGGCCCGGACGATGCTTTTCGCGACGGGAACCCGGCGCTGGACTCAGATCATTGAGTTTCATCGATTAACCCTCGACACGCAGCATGTAGTAAGCCTTGTTGATCATCCCGCGATTCTCGGGAGTATCCTGGACTTCTACAGTGTGACCGATGCGACGCAGACCCAGACCCTTAACGCACAGTTTGTGGTTAGGGATGCGGCCGGTCATGCTTTTGATCAGCGTTACTTTAACGGTAGCCATGATCAGAAGATCTCCTTGACAGTCAGACCACGCTTGGCAGCGATGGACTCAGGAGATTGCATAGCCTTCAGACCCTTGAAAGTGGCGTGAACCACGTTTACCGGGTTAGTCGAGCCATAGCACTTGGCCAGAACGTTCTGTACACCAGCAACTTCGAGGACAGCACGCATAGCGCCGCCAGCGATGATACCGGTACCTTCAGAAGCAGGCTGCATGTACACCTTCGAAGCGCCGTGACCGGACTTCATTGCGTACTGCAGAGTGGTGCCGTTCAGGTCAACTTGGATCATGTTGCGGCGAGCAGCTTCCATTGCCTTCTGGATCGCAGCAGGCACTTCACGTGACTTGCCACGGCCGAAGCCAACACGCCCTTTACCATCACCTACCACGGTCAACGCGGTGAAAGTGAAGATACGGCCGCCTTTAACGGTTTTGGCTACGCGGTTAACTTGAACCAGCTTCTCGATGTAGCCTTCGTCGCGCTTTTGGTCGTTATTTGACATAACTTAGAACTCCAGCCCAGCTTCACGAGCAGCATCAGCCAGCGCTTTAACGCGGCCGTGGTACTTGAAGCCAGAGCGGTCGAAAGCCACTTGCGAGACGCCAGCGGCCTTAGCACGCGTAGCGACCAGCTGGCCAACCTTTGTGGCCGCGTCGATGTTGCCAGTGGCACCATCACGCAGTTCTTTATCCAAAGTCGAGGCACTTGCCAGGACTTTGTTGCCGTCGGCCGAGATGACCTGGGCGTAGATGTGCTGCGACGAGCGGAACACGCAGAGACGCACGACTTCGAGTTCGTGCATTTTCAGGCGTGCTTTGCGAGCGCGACGCAGTCGAGTAACTTTTTTGTCGGTCATTTGCTATGCCCTACTTCTTCTTGGCTTCTTTACGACGGACGACTTCGTCCGCGTAGCGCACACCTTTGCCTTTGTACGGCTCTGGTGGACGGAAGTCGCGGATCTCAGCGGCCACTTGACCTACCAGCTGCTTGTCGATGCCCTTGATCAGGATATCGGTCTGGCTAGGAGTCTCAGCGGTGATGCCTTCCGGCAGTTCGTAATCCACTGGGTGCGAGAAGCCAAGGGCAAGGTTCAGAACCGTGCCTTTTGCTTGCGCTTTGTAACCAACACCGACCAGCTGGAGCTTGCGCTCGAAGCCTTGGCTTACGCCCTGGACCATGTTGTTTACCAACGCACGCGTGGTACCGGCCATTGCGCGAGTTTGTTGATCGCCATTGCGAGCAGCGAAACGCAGCTCACCAGCTTCTTCAACGATCTCAACGGACGAATGGATGTTCAGTTCAAGAGTACCCTTGGCACCCTTCACCGAAAGCTGTTGGCCTGCGAATTTGACTTCGACACCGGCTGGCAGCTTAACGGGGTTCTTAGCGACGCGAGACATGCTTATCCCCCCTTAGAACACAGTGCAAAGAACTTCGCCGCCGACACCGGCAGCGCGCGCAGCACGATCCGTCATCACACCTTTGTTGGTGGAGACGATAGACACGCCAAGACCGCCACGAACTTTCGGCAGATCTTCAACGGACTTGTACTGACGCAGGCCTGGACGACTAACGCGCTTCACTTCTTCGATAACCGGACGGCCTTCGAAGTACTTCAGCGAGATGGACAACGACGGCTTGGCGTCGGTGGTGATCTGAAAATCCGCGATGTAACCTTCGTCCTTCAGGACTTTTGCTACAGCAGCCTTCAACGTGGAAGACGGCATGCTTACGACAGACTTTTCAGCCATCTGGGCATTACGGATTCGAGTTAGCATGTCCGCTAACGGGTCCTGCATACTCATGGGCTAGACGCTCCTAATACAAAAAAATTAGCCTTGCGGCTACTACTTGTCGCCGAGAACTTCCGGGCAGAAAAACACGGGCTCAGGCGAGCCGGTCATTCTAGACACACCCCAGAAATGAATCAAGCCCCAAAAGGGGCTTGATTCAGATTCAAGATCACCGGCGGTCAGGTTCTTGCAAACCCGAACACCGAGACTTTGACAGCGATTACCAGCTGGCTTTAACCAGACCTGGAACGTCACCACGCATTGCAGCTTCACGCAGCTTGTTACGACCGAGGCCGAACTTGCGGTAAACGCCGTGCGGACGACCAGTCAGGCGGCAACGGTTACGCATGCGCGAAGCGCTTGCGTCACGTGGTTGCTTCTGCAGAGCTACGGTAGCTTCCCAACGCGCTTCTGGACTTGCGTTCAGATCGACGATGATAGCTTTCAGCGCTGCACGCTTGGTGGCGTACTTGGCAACAGTGAGCTGACGCTTCAGCTCACGGTTCTTCATGCTCATCTTAGCCATTTTCCTACTCCAATCAGTTGCGGAACGGGAATTTGAACGCACGCAGCAGAGCGCGGCCTTCATCATCGTTCTTGGCAGTGGTGGTCAGGGTAATGTCCAGACCGCGGAGAGCATCGATCTTGTCGTAGTCGATTTCCGGGAAAATGATCTGCTCTTTCACGCCCATGCTGTAGTTGCCACGACCATCGAAGGACTTGGCATTCAGGCCGCGGAAGTCGCGAACCCGAGGCAGGGAGATCGACAGCAGACGATCCAGGAACTCGTACATACGCTCACGGCGCAGAGTCACCTTGACGCCGATCGGCCATCCTTCGCGGACTTTGAAGCCAGCGATGGATTTACGAGCGTAGGTCACAACGACTTTTTGGCCGGTGATCTTTTCCAGGTCAGCAACAGCATGCTCAATGACTTTTTTGTCACCGACTGCTTCGCCCAGACCCATGTTCAGGGTGATTTTTGTAACGCGTGGAACTTCCATCACGTTCGAAAGCTTAAGTTCTTCCTTAAGCTTCGGTGCGATTTCCTTCCAGTAAATCTCTTTTAGTCGTGCCATGGTCTTCTACCTAGCAGTGTTCAAGCATCAACCGCTTTTTGGGTCGACTTGAAGACACGAATTTTCTTGCCATCTTCTACTTTAAAACCAACGCGGTCAGCCTTGTTGGTTTCGCCGTTGAAAATGGCGACGTTAGAAGCGTCCAGTGGAGCTTCTTTTTCGACGATACCGCCTTGCACGCCCGACATCGGGTTAGGCTTGGTATGACGCTTGACCAGGTTCAGACCACCAACAACCAGACGGTTATTAGCAAGAACCTTGAGCACCTTACCGCGCTTACCTTTGTCTTTGCCGGCGATCACGATGATCTCGTCGTCACGACGAATCTTTTGCATGTCGGATCTCCTTACAGCACTTCTGGGGCGAGCGAGACGATCTTCATGAACTTCTCGGTACGAAGTTCACGGGTCACTGGCCCAAAGATACGGGTGCCGATCGGCTCTTGCTTGTTGTTCAGAAGAACAGCAGCGTTGCCATCAAAGCGGATAATGGAGCCATCAGCACGACGTACGCCGTGACGAGTGCGGACTACAACAGCAGTCATCACTTGGCCTTTTTTCACTTTACCGCGAGGAATTGCTTCCTTCACGGTAACTTTGATGATGTCACCGATACCAGCGTAACGACGATGGGAGCCACCCAGCACCTTGATGCACATAACGCGGCGAGCGCCGCTGTTATCGGCCACATCGAGCATGGATTGAGTCTGAATCATATAATTTCTCCGACCCCTAGTCCTTAGACTTCCACAGCGCGTTCGAGAACATCAACCAGCGCCCAAGACTTGGTCTTGGCCATAGGACGAGTTTCACGAATAGTGACTTTGTCGCCGATGTGGCACTGATTGGTTTCGTCGTGCGCGTGCAGCTTAGTCGAACGCTTAACGTATTTACCGTAGATCGGGTGCTTTACGCGACGCTCGATCAATACGGTGATGGTTTTGTCCATCTTGTCGCTGACAACACGGCCAGTCAGCGTACGGACAGTTTTTTCGGCTTCAGCCATGATCACTTACCTGCCTGCTGGTTGAGCACAGTCTTCACGCGAGCGATGTCACGCTTAACTTGCGAGAGCAGATGAGACTGCCCCAACTGGCCAGTTGCTTTCTGCATACGCAGATTGAACTGGTCGCGCAGCAAGCCGAGCAGTTGCTCGTTCAGCTGCTGTGCGGATTTTTCACGAAGTTCATTCGCTTTCATCACATCACCGTCCGTTTAACAAAGGCGGTGGCGAGCGGCAGCTTTGCAGCAGCCAGGGCAAAAGCCTCACGCGCCAGCTCTTCAGAAACACCCTCGATTTCATACAGGACTTTGCCTGGCTGAATCTGGGCAACCCAGTACTCCACACTACCCTTACCTTTACCCATACGAACCTCGAGAGGTTTTTTGGAGATCGGCTTGTCCGGGAATACACGGATCCAGATCTTGCCGCCACGTTTTACGTGACGGGTCAGAGCACGACGCGCTGACTCGATCTGACGAGCGGTGAGACGACCACGAGCTACAGACTTCAGCGCGAACTCGCCGAAGCTGACTTTGCTACCGCGCTGAGCCAGACCACGGTTGTGGCCGGTCATCTGCTTGCGGAACTTCGTACGCTTTGGTTGCAACATTTGGCGTACCCCTTACTTAGCAGCTTTTTTACGAGGCGCTGGTGCTTGTGGTTTCAGTTCTTCTTGGCGACCACCAATAACTTCGCCTTTGAAGATCCAAACCTTTACACCGATCACACCGTAGGTGGTGTGAGCTTCGTAGTTGGCATAGTCGATGTCGGCACGCAGGGTGTGCAATGGCACACGACCTTCGCGATACCATTCAGTACGTGCGATTTCAGCACCGCCGAGACGACCGCTCACTTGGATTTTGATGCCTTTGGCACCAATGCGCATGGCGTTCTGTACTGCGCGCTTCATAGCGCGACGGAACATTACACGACGCTCCAGCTGCTGAGCTACGCTCTGCGCAACCAGCATACCGTCGAGCTCCGGCTTGCGGATCTCTTCGATATTGATGTGCACAGGCACACCCATTTGCTTGGTCAGGTCCTGACGCAGTTTCTCAACATCTTCACCTTTCTTCCCGATAACGATACCTGGACGAGCGGTGTGGATGGTGATACGTGCTGTTTGTGCCGGACGATGGATATCGATACGGCTTACGGACGCGCTTTTTAGTTTGTCTTGGAGATACTCACGCACTTTCAGATCTGCGAACAAGTAGTCCGCATAAGTCCGACCGTCTGCGTACCAGACGGAGGTGTGCTCCTTGACGATTCCCAGGCGAATGCCAATGGGATGTACTTTCTGACCCATCTCTTCGACTCCGTTACTTGTCAGCAACCTTGACAGTGATATGGCAAGACCGCTTGACGATGCGATCAGCACGGCCTTTGGCACGTGGCATGATGCGCTTCAGCGAACGCCCTTCGTTGACGAAAACAGTGCTGACCTTCAGGTCATCAACGTCTGCGCCTTCGTTATGCTCGGCGTTGGCTACGGCCGACTCCAGCACTTTCTTCATGATCTCGGCGGCTTTCTTACTGCTGAAAGCCAACAGGTTGAGCGCTTCGCCCACCTTCTTCCCGCGGATCTGGTCGGCGACCAAGCGGGCTTTCTGGGCGGAGATTCGAGCGCCCGACAACTTAGCGGCTACTTCCATTTCCTAACCCCTTAACGCTTGGCTTTCTTGTCAGCCACGTGCCCGCGATAAGTGCGGGTACCGGCGAACTCGCCCAGTTTGTGGCCGACCATGTCTTCGTTAACGAGAACTGGGACGTGTTGACGACCGTTGTGTACTGCGATGGTCAGACCGACCATTTGTGGCAGGATCATCGAACGACGCGACCAAGTCTTAATTGGTTTGCGATCGTTCTTTTCCGCCGCCACTTCGATCTTCTTCAGTAGGTGAAGATCAATAAAAGGACCTTTTTTCAGAGAACGTGGCACTGTCGTATCCCTCTATTTACTTGCGACGACGGACGATCATTTTGTCGGTACGCTTATTACCACGAGTCTTCGCGCCCTTAGTCGGGAAGCCCCATGGCGATACCGGATGACGACCACCAGAGGTACGACCTTCACCACCACCATGTGGGTGGTCAACCGGGTTCATGGCAACACCACGAACGGTTGGGCGAACGCCACGCCAGCGCTTGGCACCAGCTTTACCCAGCGAACGCAGGCTGTGCTCGGAGTTCGAGACTTCGCCCAGGGTCGCACGGCATTCAGCCAGGACTTTACGCATTTCACCGGAACGCAGACGCAGGGTCACGTAGACACCTTCACGAGCGATCAACTGAGCCGAAGCACCAGCGGAACGAGCGATCTGTGCACCTTTACCTGGCTTCAATTCGATGCCGTGTACGGTAGAACCGACTGGAATGTTGCGCAGTTGCAGAGCGTTGCCTGGCTTGATTGGAGCCAGAGCGCCCGCGATCAGCTGGTCGCCAGCACTCACGCCTTTAGGGGCGATGATGTAGCGGCGCTCGCCGTCTGCGTAGCAAAGCAGTGCGATGTGAGCAGTACGGTTTGGATCGTATTCGATACGCTCGACAGTGGCGACGATGCCATCTTTGTCGTTGCGACGGAAATCGACCATACGATAATGCTGCTTATGACCACCACCGATGTGACGCGTGGTAATACGGCCATTGTTGTTACGACCACCAGTCTTCGATTTTTTCTCGAGCAGCGGTGCGTGAGGAGCGCCTTTATGCAGCTCCTGGTTGACCACCTTGACCACAAAACGGCGGCCAGGGGAAGTCGGTTTGCATTTAACGATTGCCATGATGCACCCCTTCCTTACTCAGCACTGCTGCTGAAATCGAGATCTTGGCCTGGCTGAAGGGAGATAACTGCCTTCTTCCAGTCATTGCGCTTGCCCAGACCGCGAGCTGTGCGCTTGCTCTTACCCAGAACGTTCAGGGTAGTAACACGCTCAACTTTCACGCTGAACAGGCTTTCGACGGCCTTCTTGATTTCCAGCTTGGTTGCGTCAGTAGCAACCTTGAAAACGAACTGGCCTTTCTTGTCTGCCAGAACCGTAGCCTTCTCGGAAACGTGCGGGCCAAGCAGAACTTTAAATACGCGTTCCTGGTTCATCCCAGCAGCTCCTCGAATTTCTTCACGGCCGACACGGTGATCAACACCTTGTCGTATGCGATCAGACTAACTGGATCGGAACCTTGCACATCACGTACATCTACGTGCGGCAGGTTGCGAGCAGCCAGGTACAGGTTCTGATCAACAGCGTCCGACACGATCAGAACGTCGGTCAGGCTCATGTTGTTCAGTTTGCCCAGCAGATCTTTGGTTTTCGGAGTTTCAACAGCGAAATCCTGAACCACGACCAGACGATCAGTACGCACCAGCTCAGCAAGGATGGAACGCATTGCTGCGCGATACATCTTCTTGTTCAGCTTCTGGGAGTGATCCTGTGGACGAGCTGCGAAAGTGGTACCGCCGCCACGCCAGATTGGGCTACGGATAGTACCGGCACGAGCACGGCCAGTACCTTTCTGACGCCATGGGCGCTTGCCGCCACCACGAACGTCGGAACGGGTCTTCTGCTGCTTGCTACCCTGACGGCCGCCGGCCATGTAGGCCACGACTGCTTGGTGAACCAGCGTCTCGTTGAATTCGCCGCCAAATGTCAGTTCGGAAACTTCGATCGCTTGAGCGTCATTTACATTTAATTGCATGTCAGCTTCCCCTTAACCGCGAGCCTTGGCTGCCGGACGTACAACCAGGTTGCCGCCAGTAGCGCCAGGAACAGCACCCTTGACCAACAACAGATTGCGTTCAGCGTCCACGCGCACTACTTCCAGGGACTGCACGGTCACGCGCTCAGCGCCCATATGACCGGACATTTTTTTGCCCTTGAATACACGACCAGGAGTCTGGCACTGGCCGATAGAGCCTGGGACGCGGTGGGATACGGAGTTACCGTGGGTGTTATCTTGCCCGCGGAAATTCCAACGCTTGATCGTACCCTGGAAGCCTTTACCCTTGGACTGACCGGTTACATCAACCAGTTGACCAGCGGCGAAGATTTCAGCGTTGATCAGATCGCCAGCCTGGTACTCGCCTTCTTCAAGACGGAATTCCATGGTGGTGCGACCAGCGGCAACGTTCGCTTTAGCGAAGTGGCCAGCTTGAGCTGCTGTTACACGCGAAGCGCGACGCTCGCCGACAGTGACTTGCACTGCACGATAGCCATCGGTCTCTTCAGTTTTGAACTGGGTGACGCGATTCGGCTCGATCTCAATGACCGTGACCGGAATGGAGACACCTTCTTCGGTGAAAATACGGGTCATACCGCATTTACGACCGACTACACCAATAGTCATGTTGTAAACCTCATGAGTGTACGGGGCTTTCACCCGCTATGGCCGCCCATTTCAGAGCGTTACACGACCAAGACCGAGTCTTAGCCGAGGCTGATCTGCACTTCCACACCGGCCGCAAGATCAAGCTTCATCAGCGCATCAACGGTTTTATCCGTTGGCTGGACGATGTCCAGTACACGCTTATGAGTGCGGATCTCGTACTGGTCGCGCGCGTCTTTGTTGACGTGCGGGGAAACCAGAACGGTGAACCGCTCTTTACGGGTAGGCAGTGGAATTGGACCACGCACTTGAGCACCAGTACGTTTCGCGGTTTCCACGATTTCCTGGGTTGATTGGTCGATCAGGCGATGGTCAAAAGCCTTCAACCTGATACGGATTTGCTGATTTTGCATTGGATTTCAGACTCCGGCTGCTATTCCCACCGAGCGCAATACGCCCGTTAAAAGGAGGCGCAATTCTATAGACGCCCCTGATAGGTGTCAACCCAATAAAAAAGGCCCCCGCTAAGCGGGGGCCCTCTCAAAACATGGAGCTATCTCAGAAGAGATAATTACTCGATGATTTTAGCTACAACGCCAGCACCAACGGTACGGCCGCCTTCGCGAATAGCGAAACGCAGACCGTCTTCCATTGCGATGGTTTTGATCAGGGTAACAACCATTTTGATGTTGTCGCCCGGCATTACCATCTCAACGCCTTCCGGCAGTTCGCAGTTACCAGTCACGTCAGTAGTACGGAAGTAGAACTGTGGACGGTAGCCTTTGAAGAACGGAGTGTGACGACCGCCTTCTTCTTTGCTCAGTACGTACACTTCAGCTTCGAACTTGGTGTGCGGCTTGACCGAACCTGGCTTGACCAGAACCTGGCCACGCTCAACGTCGTCACGCTTGGTACCACGCAGCAGAACGCCGCAGTTCTCGCCAGCACGACCTTCGTCGAGCAGTTTACGGAACATTTCAACACCGGTGCAGGTGGTGACGGTGGTGTCACGCAGACCAACGATTTCCAGTGGATCCTGAACCTTGACGATACCGCGCTCGATACGACCGGTTACAACAGTACCGCGACCGGAGATCGAGAATACGTCTTCGATTGGCATCAGGAACGGCTTGTCGATAACACGGACTGGATCCGGGATGTAGCTGTCCAGAGTCTCAACCAGCTTACGAACGGACGTGGTGCCCATTTCGTTATCGTCTTTGCCTTCCAGAGCCATACGAGCAGAACCGATGATGATCGGAGTGTCGTCACCTGGGAAGTCGTAAGTGCTCAGCAGATCGCGCACTTCCATCTCAACCAGTTCCAGCAGCTCAGCGTCGTCTACCAGGTCAGCCTTGTTCAGGTAAACCACGATGTACGGAACGCCTACCTGACGGGACAGCAGGATGTGCTCACGGGTTTGTGGCATCGGACCATCAGCGGCCGAGCAAACCAGGATTGCGCCGTCCATCTGGGCAGCACCGGTGATCATGTTCTTCACATAGTCAGCGTGACCTGGGCAGTCAACGTGAGCGTAGTGACGGATCAGCGAATTGTATTCAACGTGCGCGGTGTTGATGGTGATACCACGAGCTTTTTCTTCTGGCGCGCTGTCGATCTTGTCGAAGTCAACGATTGCCGAACCGAATACTTCGGAGCAAACGCGAGTCAGAGCAGCAGTCAGAGTGGTTTTACCGTGGTCAACGTGACCAATGGTGCCAACGTTGACGTGCGGTAGGGAACGATCAAATTTTTCTTTAGCCACGACAATTAACTCCTAGCCTAAAGGGGCTGAATCAGCCTTGTTTTTTGGTTACGGATTCGACGATGTGCGACGGAGCCGTATCGTATTTTTTGAATTCCATAGAGTAGCTTGCGCGACCCTGGGACATGGAACGAACGTCGGTCGCATAACCGAACATCTCACCCAGTGGAACCTCGGCACGGATAACCTTGCCGGACACTGTGTCTTCCATACCCTGGATCATGCCGCGACGACGGTTAAGGTCGCCCATCACATCACCCATATAGTCTTCAGGCGTAACAACCTCTACCGCCATGATCGGCTCGAGCAACTCACCACCACCCTTCTGGGCCAGTTGCTTGGTCGCCATGGAAGCAGCCACTTTAAACGCCATCTCGTTGGAGTCGACGTCGTGGTAAGAACCATCGAACACGGTAGCCTTCAGGCCGATCAGCGGATAGCCGGCAACAACGCCGTTCTTCATCTGCTCTTCGATACCCTTCTGGATAGCCGGGATGTATTCCTTAGGAACCACACCACCTACTACTTCGTTCACGAATTGCAGACCTTCCTGACCTTCGTCAGCAGGAGCAAAACGGATCCAGCAGTGACCGAACTGACCACGACCGCCGGACTGACGAACGAACTTGCCTTCGATTTCACAGCTCTTCGTGATGCGCTCACGATACGAAACCTGAGGCTTGCCGATGTTGGCTTCGACGTTGAACTCACGGCGCATCCGGTCAACCAGGATGTCCAGGTGCAGCTCGCCCATGCCGGAGATGATCGTTTGACCAGTCTCTTCATCAGTTTTAACGCGGAAAGACGGGTCTTCCTGAGCGAGTTTGCCCAGAGCGATACCCATTTTTTCCTGGTCATCCTTGGTCTTAGGCTCTACGGCAACCGAAATAACCGGCTCCGGGAAGTCCATGCGAACCAGGATGATTGGCTTGTCAGCGTTGCAGAGGGTTTCACCAGTGGTGACGTCCTTCATGCCGATCAGGGCCGCGATGTCGCCAGCGCGTACTTCCTTGATCTCTTCACGGGCGTTTGCGTGCATTTGCACCATACGACCCACGCGCTCTTTCTTGCCTTTGACCGAGTTGATCACGCCGTCGCCGGAGTTCAACACGCCCGAGTAAACGCGGACGAAAGTCAGAGTACCCACGAATGGGTCAGTAGCGATCTTGAACGCCAGAGCCGCGAAAGGCTCGCTGTCGTCTGCATGACGCTCCATCTCTTCTTCCTCGTTATCAGGGTTGGTACCCTTGATAGCAGGAATGTCGGTCGGAGCAGGCAGGTAGTCGATAACGGCGTCGAGAACCAGGGGAACGCCCTTGTTCTTGAACGAAGAACCGCAAACGGCCAGAACGATTTCGCCGGCGATAGTACGCTGACGCAAAGCAGCCTTGATCTCTTCGATCGACAGCTCTTCGCCTTCCAGGTACTTGTTCATCAGCTCTTCGTTGGCTTCGGCGGCAGCTTCAACCATGTTGTTGCGCCACTCTTCAGCCAGCTCTTGCAGCTCGGCAGGGATGTCCTTGCGAACAGGGACCATACCTTTGTCAGAGTCGTTCCAGTAGACAGCTTGCATGTTGATCAGATCGATCTGACCCTGGAAGTTGTCTTCCGAACCGATGGCCAACTGGATCGGCACCGGAGTGTGACCCAGACGCTGCTTGATCTGACCGATCACGCGCAGGAAGTTGGCGCCAGCACGGTCCATCTTGTTTACGTAAACAAGACGTGGAACACCGTACTTGTTGGCTTGACGCCATACGGTTTCCGACTGCGGCTCAACACCCGAAGTACCGCAGAACACAACGACAGCGCCGTCGAGTACGCGCAGGGAGCGCTCTACTTCAATGGTGAAGTCTACGTGGCCCGGGGTATCGATTACGTTGAAACGGTGCTCGTGAGAGTACTGCTTCTCGGAACCTTTCCAGAAGGCGGTAATGGCAGCAGAAGTAATGGTAATACCACGCTCCTGCTCCTGAACCATCCAGTCTGTGGTCGCGGCGCCGTCATGCACCTCGCCCATTTTGTGACTTTTGCCGGTGTAAAACAGTACGCGCTCGGTGGTGGTGGTTTTACCAGCATCCACGTGAGCGACGATACCGATGTTACGGTAGCGGCTAATCGGAGTAGTACGAGCCATAAAGCCCTCGCAAAATTAGTGAAGCTAAAATTAGAAGCGGTAGTGCGAGAAAGCTTTGTTAGCTTCGGCCATACGGTGCACGTCTTCACGCTTCTTAACAGCAGCACCTTTACCTTCAGCAGCATCCAGCAGTTCGCCAGCCAAACGCAGAGCCATAGACTTCTCGCCACGCTTGCGTGCGAAGTCTACCAACCAGCGCATTGCCAGAGCGTTACGACGGGAAGGACGAACCTCGACCGGAACCTGGTAAGTAGCACCACCAACGCGGCGCGACTTCACTTCGACCAGCGGAGCGATGGCGTCGAGTGCTTTTTCGAAGAGTTCCAGGGGATCGGTGCCAGCCTTACGGGCCGCAACGGTTTCCAGGGCACCATAAACGATACGTTCGGCAACGGCTTTCTTGCCGCTTTCCATAACGTGGTTCATGAATTTGGCGAGGATCTGGCTTCCGTATTTCGGATCGTCCAGAATCTCACGCTTTGCTGCTACGCGACGTCTTGGCATGATAAGCCCTCAAGCGGTCTTCAGGTTAGCTCGGGACAGATCCAGAGGATGCGTGCCCGACCTTACTCTTATCGACTCAATAAAATAAAAATCTGCAAAACGACCGATTACTTCGGACGCTTGGTACCGTACTTCGAACGACCCTGGTTACGACCTTTAACGCCGGAAGTATCCAAGGAGCCGCGAACGGTGTGGTAACGAACACCTGGCAAGTCTTTTACACGACCGCCGCGGATCAGTACCACGCTGTGCTCTTGCAGGTTGTGGCCTTCACCGCCGATGTACGAGGAAACCTCGAAACCGTTGGTCAGACGCACACGGCATACTTTACGCAGTGCCGAGTTAGGTTTTTTCGGCGTAGTGGTGTACACACGGGTGCACACGCCACGACGTTGCGGGCAGTTCTGCAGCGCAGGTACGTCGGATTTCTCGACGATACGCTTACGCGGCTGACGTACCAGCTGGTTGATAGTTGCCATCTACTAGCTCCACTGTTGTCTTGCGACGCTATTGTCTTGCAAGAAAAGCAAAATGGCAGGAACGAATTCCCGCCAAATTTAGGGGATCAAGAGTCTAAAGAGGATCTTGGCCCCAGTCAAGGCAAGGCCCCGACCTCCCCGCCCTTCAAACCTCGACTAAATGTCGCGATTCGATGAACGGAGCGATCAGGGCCTTACGCTCATTTATCGCAGAACTCAGTTACCGCTCGAGTTCAGCGCTTCGGTCAGTGCAGCTTCCACTTCACTGGCGCTTACGCGCAACGGCTTGTCAGCATCACGGCGACGCTTGCGCTCGCTGTGATAGGCAAGACCGGTACCGGCCGGGATCAGACGACCCACGACTACGTTTTCTTTCAGGCCGCGCAGGTAATCGCGCTTGCCGGTGACTGCCGCTTCGGTCAGTACGCGGGTGGTTTCCTGGAAGGAAGCCGCCGAGATGAACGATTCGGTGGACAACGACGCCTTGGTGATACCCAACAGAACGCGAGTGTACTTGGAGACAAACTTGTCTTCCGCGCCCAGACGCTCGTTTTCTACCAGTACGTGAGTCAGTTCCATCTGGTCGCCCTTGATGAAACTGGAATCGCCGGATTCAGCGATCTCAACTTTACGCAGCATCTGACGCAGGATGGTCTCGATGTGCTTGTCGTTGATTTTCACGCCTTGCAGGCGGTAAACGTCCTGGATCTCGTTGACGATGTACTTGGCCAGCGCGCTCACACCCAGCAGACGCAGGATGTCGTGCGGATCGCTTGGACCGTCGGAGATAACTTCGCCGCGGTTTACCTGTTCGCCTTCGAAGACGTTCAGGTGACGCCACTTCGGAATCAGCTCTTCGTACGGATCGCTACCGTCGTTCGGGGTAATGACCAGACGGCGCTTGCCTTTGGTCTCTTTACCGAACGCGATGGTGCCGCTGACTTCAGCCAGAATCGACGCTTCTTTCGGACGACGAGCTTCGAACAGGTCGGCAACACGCGGCAGACCACCGGTGATGTCACGAGTCTTCGAAGTTTCCTGCGGAATACGAGCGATAACGTCACCGATCGCAATCTTCGCACCGTCCGCTACACCGACCAGGGCGTTGGCTGGCAGGAAGTACTGAGCGATAACGTCAGTGCCTGGCAGCAACAGATCCTTGCCGTTGTCGTCGACCATCTTCACTGCTGGACGAATTTCTTTGCCCGCTGCTGGACGATCTTTCGCGTCGAGAACTTCAATGTTGGTCATACCGGTCAATTCGTCAGTCTGACGCTTGATCGTGATGCCTTCTTCCATGCCCACGTAGGTCACGGTACCTTTCATTTCGGTAACGATCGGGTGAGTGTGCGGATCCCACTTGGCCACGATTGCGCCAGCGTCGACCTTGTCACCTTCTTTAACCGAAATCACAGCACCGTACGGCAGCTTGTAACGCTCGCGCTCACGACCGAAGTCGTCAGCGATCGCCAGCTCACCGGAACGGGACACAGCAACCAGGTGGCCATCCACTCGCTCAACGTGCTTCAGGTTGTGCAGACGGACGGTACCGCCATTCTTCACCTGAACGCTGTCGGCAGCGGAAGTACGGCTTGCCGCACCACCGATGTGGAACGTACGCATGGTCAGCTGGGTACCCGGCTCACCGATGGACTGGGCAGCGATAACGCCGACCGCTTCACCGATGTTCACCTGGTGACCACGAGCCAGATCGCGACCGTAGCACTTGGCGCAGATGCCGTAGCGGGTTTCGCAACTGATCGGCGAACGCACGATCACTTCGTCGATGCTGTTCAGCTCGATGAATTCGACCCACTTCTCGTCAACCAGAGTGCCGGCAGGAACGATAACGTCCTCGGTACCCGGCTTGAACACGTCACGGGCAATAACACGACCCAATACGCGCTCACCCAACGGTTCTACAACGTCACCGCCTTCAATGTGCGGAGTCATGAGCAGACCGTGTTCGGTGCCGCAATCGATCTCGGTTACCACCAGATCCTGCGCCACGTCTACCAGACGACGAGTCAGGTAACCGGAGTTAGCGGTTTTCAACGCGGTATCCGCCAGACCCTTACGAGCACCGTGAGTCGAGATGAAGTACTGAAGTACGCTCAGACCTTCACGGAAGTTCGCAGTAATCGGCGTTTCAATGATGGAGCCGTCCGGCTTGGCCATCAGACCACGCATACCGGCCAGCTGACGAATCTGTGCAGCGGAACCCCGCGCACCCGAGTCGGCCATCATGTACATCGAGTTGAAAGACTCTTGGTCGACTTCGTCGCCATGACGGTCGATGACTTTCTCTTTCGAGAGGTTAGCCATCATCGCCTTGGAAACTTCATCGTTCGCTTTCGACCAAAGGTCGATCACTTTGTTGTACTTCTCGCCCTGGGTTACCAGGCCGGAGGCGTACTGGCTCTCGATCTCTTTCACTTCGTCGGTGGCTGCACCGATGATGCGGGCTTTTTCATCCGGGATAACGAAGTCGTTAACACCGATGGAAACACCCGAGATAGTCGAGTAAGCGAAACCGGTGTACATCAACTGGTCAGCGAAGATCACGGTCTCTTTCAGACCAACCACGCGGTAGCACTGGTTGATCAGCTTGGAGATCGCCTTCTTCTTCATCGGCAGGTTGACGACGTCGTACGACAGACCTTTTGGCACAACCTGGAACAGCAGCGCACGGCCGACAGTGGTGTCGACGATACGGGTACCGCTCACGCTGTTGCCGTCACGGTCGTTGACGGTTTCGTTGATACGAACCTTGACCTTGGCATGCAGTGCGGCTTCGCCAGCACGGAATACACGGTCGACTTCCTGCAGATCCGCAAACACACGACCTTCGCCTTTGGCGTTGATCGCTTCACGGGTCATGTAGTACAGACCCAATACAACGTCCTGCGACGGAACGATGATTGGCTCACCGTTGGCTGGCGACAGAATGTTGTTGGTCGACATCATCAACGCACGCGCTTCGAGCTGGGCTTCCAGCGTCAGCGGTACGTGCACGGCCATTTGGTCGCCGTCGAAGTCGGCGTTGTACGCGGCGCAGACCAGCGGGTGCAGCTGGATAGCCTTACCTTCGATCAGTACCGGTTCAAACGCCTGGATACCCAGACGGTGAAGGGTCGGTGCACGGTTGAGCAGGACCGGGTGTTCGCGAATCACTTCGGCGAGAACGTCCCAAACCTCTGGCAGCTCGCGCTCGACCATTTTCTTGGCTGCTTTGATGGTGGTCGCCAGACCGCGCATTTCCAGCTTGCCGAAAATGAACGGCTTGAACAGCTCCAGAGCCATCTTCTTCGGCAGACCGCACTGGTGCAGACGCAGGGTCGGACCTACGGTAATTACCGAACGACCGGAGTAGTCAACACGCTTACCGAGCAAGTTCTGACGGAAACGACCCTGCTTACCCTTGATCATGTCAGCCAGGGATTTCAGAGGACGCTTGTTGGAACCGGTGATAGCGCGGCCACGACGACCGTTGTCGAGCAGTGCATCGACCGCTTCCTGCAACATACGCTTTTCGTTGCGCACGATGATGTCCGGAGCGGACAGATCGAGCAGACGCTTCAAGCGGTTGTTACGGTTGATCACTCGACGATACAGATCGTTGAGGTCGGAAGTCGCGAAACGACCACCATCCAGCGGGACCAGTGGACGCAGATCTGGCGGCAGAACCGGCAGAACGGTCAGCACCATCCACTCTGGCAGGTTGCCGGAACCCTGGAAGGCTTCCATCAACTTCAGACGCTTGGACAGCTTCTTGATCTTGGTTTCCGAGTTGGTTTGCGGAATCTCTTCGCGCAGACGGCCAATCTCGTGTTCCAGGTCGATAGCGTGCAGCAGTTCACGGACAGCTTCGGCACCCATGCGGGCATCGAAATCGTCACCGAACTCTTCCAGCGCTTCGAAGTACTGCTCGTCGTTCAGCAGCTGACCTTTTTCAAGGGTGGTCATGCCTGGATCGATAACGACATAGCTCTCGAAGTAGAGAACGCGCTCGATATCACGCAGGGTCATGTCCATCAGCAGGCCGATACGCGACGGCAGCGATTTCAGGAACCAGATGTGGGCAACCGGCGAAGCCAGTTCGATGTGCGCCATGCGCTCACGACGAACCTTGGCCAGTGCAACTTCAACGCCGCACTTCTCGCAGATCACACCACGGTGCTTCAAGCGCTTGTACTTACCGCACAGGCACTCGTAATCCTTTACCGGGCCAAAGATCTTGGCGCAGAACAGGCCGTCACGCTCAGGTTTGAACGTACGGTAGTTGATGGTTTCCGGCTTTTTAACTTCACCGAACGACCACGAGCGGATCATCTCCGGCGAGGCCAATCCGATACGGATGGCGTCGAACTCTTCGACTTGACCCTGGTTTTTCAGCAAATTCAGTAGGTCTTTCAAGGCCTTTCCTCCTGGCGGAGCAGAGAGCGGGCAATCCTGCCCCGCTCTCGATTCGCGTCACGTGTTATTCGGTTTCCAGATCGATATCGATGCCGAGGGAACGAATTTCCTTGATCAACACGTTGAAAGACTCGGGCATGCCCGGCTCCATACGGTGATCGCCATCCACGATGTTCTTGTACATCTTGGTACGGCCGTTCACATCGTCCGACTTCACTGTGAGCATTTCTTGCAGAGTGTAAGCAGCACCGTATGCTTCCAGTGCCCAGACCTCCATCTCCCCGAAACGCTGACCACCGAACTGCGCCTTACCACCCAGCGGCTGCTGGGTAACCAGGCTGTAAGAACCGGTAGAACGCGCGTGCATCTTGTCGTCTACCAAGTGGTTCAGCTTCAGCATGTACATGTAGCCAACGGTAACCGGACGCTCGAACTTGTTGCCGGTACGGCCGTCGGTCAGCTGCATCTGGCCGCTTTCCGGCAGGTCTGCCAGTTTCAGCATGGCCTTGATTTCGCTTTCCTTGGCGCCGTCGAACACTGGAGTGGCCATTGGAACGCCGCCACGCAGGTTGTTCGCCAGATCGAGGATTTCCTGATCGGAGAAGCTGTCCAGATCTTCGTTACGACCGCCAATCTGGTTGTAGATCTCGTCCAGGAAGGTACGCAGTTCAGCGACTTTACGCTGCTCTTCGACCATCCGGTTGATCTTCTCGCCCAGACCTTTGGCCGCGAGACCCAAGTGGGTTTCAAGGATCTGACCAACGTTCATACGCGAAGGTACGCCCAGCGGGTTGAGGACTACGTCGACCGGGGTGCCATTGGCATCGTGCGGCATGTCTTCAACCGGCATGATCACGGAGACCACACCCTTGTTACCGTGACGACCGGCCATCTTGTCGCCCGGCTGGATGCGACGACGGATTGCCAGGTAAACCTTGACGATTTTCAGCACGCCTGGAGCCAGGTCATCGCCCTGCTGCAGTTTGCGCTTCTTGTCTTCGAACTTGTCGTCCAGCAGACGGCGACGATCGACGATGTAGGCCTGAGCTTTCTCGAGCTGCTCGTTCAGAGCATCTTCAGCCATGCGCAGTTTGAACCACTGGCCATGCTCAAGACCGTCGAGCACTTCGTCGGTGATGTCCTGACCTTTCTTAAGACCGGCGCCGCCCTCAGCCTTGTGGCCTACCAGAGCGGAACGCAGACGTTCGAAAGTCGCGCCTTCAACGATGCGGAACTCTTCGTTCAGATCCTTGCGGATCTCGTCCAACTGGGACTTCTCGATCGACAGCGCACGAGCATCACGCTCAACGCCGTCACGGGTGAAGACCTGTACGTCGATGACAGTACCTTTGGTGCCGGTTGGCACACGCAGGGAGGTGTCTTTAACGTCGCTGGCTTTTTCACCGAAGATTGCACGCAGCAGTTTTTCTTCCGGAGTCAGCTGGGTCTCGCCTTTCGGAGTGACCTTGCCGACCAGGATGTCGCCTGCGCCTACTTCAGCACCTACGTAAACGATACCGGCTTCGTCCAGCTTGTTCAGTGCAGCTTCACCCACGTTCGGGATGTCCGCAGTGATTTCCTCTGGGCCAAGCTTGGTGTCACGCGCCACGCAGGTCAGTTCCTGAATGTGGATCGTGGTGAAACGGTCTTCCTGAACCACACGCTCGGACAGGCAGATGGAGTCTTCGAAGTTGAAGCCGTTCCATGCCATGAACGCGATGCGCATGTTCTGACCCAGTGCCAGTTCACCCATGTCGGTGGACGGGCCGTCGGCCATGATGTCGCTACGCTGAACGCGATCACCTTTACGCACCAGCGGACGCTGGTTGATGCAGGTGTTCTGGTTCGAGCGGGTGTATTTGGTCAGGTTGTAGATGTCGACACCGGCTTCACCGGTTTCAACTTCGTCATCGGCAACACGAACCACGATACGGCTGGCGTCGACAGAATCGATCACGCCACCACGACGAGCCACGACGCAAACGCCGGAGTCACGGGCTACGTTACGCTCCATGCCGGTACCTACCAGCGGCTTGTCAGCGCGCAGGGTTGGTACAGCTTGACGCTGCATGTTCGAACCCATCAACGCACGGTTGGCGTCGTCGTGCTCGAGAAACGGAATCAGCGACGCAGCAACCGACACAACCTGCTTCGGCGATACGTCCATCAAGGTGACGTCTTCCGGCGCCTTGACGGTGAATTCGTTCAGGTGACGTACGGCGACCAGTTCGTCGATCAGGACTTTCTGCTCGTTCATGGTCGCCGAAGCCTGCGCGATCACGTGATCGGCTTCTTCAATAGCGGACAGGAACACGATCTCGTCGGTGACCACACCCTCTTTCACCACGCGGTACGGGCTTTCCAGGAAGCCGTACTGGTTGGTGCGAGCGTACGCAGCCAGGGAGTTGATCAGACCGATGTTCGGACCTTCCGGCGTTTCAATCGGGCAGACACGACCGTAGTGAGTCGGGTGTACGTCACGGACTTCGAAGCCCGCACGCTCACGAGTCAGACCGCCAGGGCCGAGTGCAGAGACACGACGCTTGTGGGTGATCTCGGACAGCGGGTTGTTCTGGTCCATGAACTGCGAGAGCTGGCTGGAACCGAAGAACTCTTTCACCGCCGCAGCCACTGGCTTGGCGTTGATCAGATCTTGCGGCATCAGGCCTTCGCTTTCGGCCATCGACAGACGCTCTTTGACCGCACGCTCAACACGTACCAGGCCAACGCGGAACTGGTTCTCGGCCATTTCGCCTACGCAGCGAACACGACGGTTACCCAGGTGGTCGATGTCATCGACGATGCCTTTACCGTTACGGATGTCGACCAGGGTCTTCAGTACCGCGACGATGTCTTCCTTGCACAGCACGCCCGAACCTTCGATCTCGGTACGACCGATACGACGGTTGAACTTCATCCGGCCGACCGCAGACAGGTCATAGCGCTCAGGGCTGAAGAACAGGTTGTTGAACAGGGTTTCGGCAGCGTCTTTGGTTGGCGGCTCGCCTGGACGCATCATGCGATAGATCTCGACCAGCGCTTCCAACTGGTTGCTGGTGGAGTCGATCTTCAGCGTGTCGGAGACGAACGGACCGCAGTCGATGTCGTTGGTGTACAGGGTCTCGATGCGAACGACCTGGGCCTTGGCGATTTTGGCCAGGACTTCAGTGTTCAGCTCGGTGTTACATTCAGCCAGGATTTCACCGGTGGCCGGGTGCACGATAGCCTTGGCGGTAGTGCGGCCCAGGACGTAGTCCAGCGGCACGTCCAGCGTCTTGATACCGGCTTTTTCGATCTGGTTGATGTGGCGCGCGGTAATACGGCGGCCCTGCTCAACGATGACCTTGCCTTTTTCATCCTGGATGTCCAGAACGGCAATTTCACCACGCAGACGCGATGCAATCAGTTCCAGGCTGAGGGTTTCGCCGCTCAGGTGGAAAACGTTGGTGGTGTAGAACGCGTCCAGCACTTCTTCGGTGGTGTAACCGAGTGCACGCAGCAGTACCGAGGCCGGCAGCTTGCGACGGCGGTCGATACGCACGAAGACGCAGTCTTTCGGGTCGAATTCGAAGTCCAGCCACGAACCGCGGTAAGGAATGATGCGAGCCGAGTACAGCAGTTTGCCGGAGCTGTGCGTCTTGCCGCGGTCGTGGTCGAAGAACACGCCCGGGGAACGGTGCAGCTGGGAAACGATAACACGCTCGGTACCGTTGATTACGAAGGTACCGTTTTCAGTCATCAGGGGAATTTCACCCATGTAGACTTCTTGCTCTTTGATGTCCTTGATCGCTTTGTTCGACGATTCTTTGTCGAAAATGATCAGGCGCACTTTTACCCGCAAAGGTACGGCGAAAGTTACACCGCGCAATACGCATTCTTTGACATCAAATGCCGGTTCGCCCAGGCGATAACCGACGTACTCCAGCGCAGCATTGCCGGAGTAGCTGATGATCGGGAAAACGGATTTGAAGGCCGCATGCAGGCCCACGTCGCGGAACTGATCTTTAGTCGCTCCCGCTTGCAAGAATTCACGATACGAATCCAGCTGGATGGCCAGGAGGTAAGGCACATCCATGACGTCCGGCAACTTGCTAAAGTCCTTGCGGATACGTTTTTTCTCAGTATATGAGTAAGCCATCAGCGTTCCCCAGCTTGGTCACCTGCTTGTTTGGCCCCTCCCGACGGGAGCAGCCAGAAAATCGTGCAAACCCCATGGTTTGCGCCACCGCATCGGGTGGTTACAGCGCCTTTATCAGCACCGACCCAGTCGGCTGCCAATAACGGAAAAAGGCCGGTGGCAAGAGCCACCAGCCATCAGCCTGTCGCTTGACGCTCGGGCTGGAGGAGCAAAGTCGATGCTTACTTCAGCTCGACTTTAGCGCCTGCTTCTTCCAGCTTCTTCTTGGCGTCTTCAGCCGCTTCTTTCGAAACGCCTTCAGCTACAACCTGAGGAGCGCCGTCTACTTTCTCTTTGGCTTCTTTCAGGCCCAGACCGGTCAGTTCACGAACTGCCTTGATCACGTTAACCTTCTTCTCGCCAGCTTCCAGCAGAACAACGTTGAACTCGGTTTGCTCTTCAACAACAGCGGCAGCAGCAGCTGGACCAGCCGAAGCGGCAGCAGCGGTAACACCGAAGGTTTCTTCCATCGCTTTGATCAGCTCAACGATTTCCACTACGGATTTCTGGCCGATTGCTTCGATGATTTGTTCGTTAGTCAGAGACATGACTCAATTCCTGAATTGGGGGACGGCCTACGCGACCATCGAAATAAACAAAAAACGCGAGAAGTGACGAGCCTTAGGCTGCGGCAGCTTCTTTCTGGTCGCGAATTGCCGCCAGAGTACGAGCCAATTTGCTGGTAGCGCCTTGAATCACGCTCATCAGCTGAGAAATTGCTTCGTCACGGGTCGGCAGAGTTGCCAGTACGTCGATCTGATTAGCTGCGAGGAACTTGCCCTCGAACGCAGCTGCCTTGATCTCGAACTTGTCCTGACCCTTGGCAAACTCTTTGAAGATACGGGCAGCAGCGCCCGGATGTTCGTTCGAGAATGCAATCAGGGTCGGGCCGGTGAACACGTCGTTGAGGACACTGTATTGAGTGTCAGCAACAGCGCGCTTGAGCAGGGTGTTACGTACAACACGTACGTAAACGCCAGCTTCACGAGCCTCTTTACGGAGTCCGGTCATTGCGCCTACTGTTACGCCACGTGCATCAACCACGACAGCGGACAGAGCGACTTTGGCAGCCTCGTTGACTTCAGCGACGATGGCCTTCTTGTCTTCGAGATTAATTGCCACGGGTTTAACTCCTGCTTGTTACCGTTTCATTCGATCGAAACCGAATGTCGTTTTGGTGTCTGATTCGGTAAGGAACCGGGAGCACCATCTGCGTAGGCTTGAGGTTTAAGGCTTGCGCCGCCTACGGTCTTGGATAGCCCCCGCCAGGCAGGGACCCCAATCTTTCAATTGGCGCGGCAATCCGCGCCAACTTTAGTCTTACGCGTCGAGCGAGCTTTGGTCGATGACCAGACCTGGACCCATAGTGGTGCTCAGGGTAACGCGCTTGACGTAAATACCTTTCGAGGAAGCTGGCTTGATACGCTTCAGATCAGCGATCAGGGCTTCAACGTTTTCCTTCAGCTTGACGGCGTCGAAACCGATCTTGCCAACGGAAGTGTGAATGATGCCGTTCTTGTCGGTGCGATAACGAACCTGACCAGCCTTGGCATTCTTGACGGCGGTAGCCACGTCAGGAGTCACGGTGCCGACCTTCGGGTTAGGCATCAGGCCACGTGGACCGAGGATCTGACCCAACTGACCTACAACACGCATGGCATCCGGGGATGCGATCACTACGTCATAGTTCAGGTCGCCGCCTTTCATTTCGGCAGCCAGGTCGTCCATACCTACACGGTCAGCGCCGGCAGCCAAAGCGGCCTCGGCAGCTGGACCTTGGGTGAACACAGCAACGCGAACGGTCTTGCCAGTGCCGTGTGGCAGCACGGTAGCGCTACGAACGACCTGGTCGGATTTACGCGGGTCCACACCCAGGTTTACAGCAACGTCGAACGACTCGCTGAACTTGACAGTCGACAGCTCGGCCAGCAGTGCAGCGGCGTCTACAATGTTGTAGGCCTTGCCTGCTTCGATTTTGCCGGCGATAGCCTTTTGACGCTTGGTCAGCTTAGCCATTACACACCCTCCACGTTAAGGCCCATGCTACGAGCAGAACCGGCGATAGTACGCACGGCTGCATCCATATCAGCTGCAGTCAGATCCGCGTTTTTGGTTTTCGCGATTTCTTCCAGCTGAGCACGGGTAACGGTGCCAACCTTAACGGTGTTCGGACGAGCGGAACCGCTGGTCAGACCGGCCGCCTTCTTCAGCAGAACCGAAGCAGGGGTGGATTTGGTTTCGAAAGTGAAGCTACGGTCGCTGTAGACAGTGATGATCACTGGAGTCGGCAGACCTGCTTCAAGACCCTGAGTACGGGCGTTGAAAGCCTTGCAGAATTCCATGATGTTCACGCCGTGCTGACCCAGGGCAGGACCAACAGGTGGGCTTGGGTTAGCCTGAGCGGCCTTCACTTGCAGCTTGATGTAAGCGGTAATCTTCTTGGCCATGAGGCACTCCAATTACGGGTTCTAGCGCCTCGAAAGGCTCCCCGGTTACTTGCGCGTTTATCCCAGTGACGACAAAACCCCACAGCCTAAGGCTGCGGGGTTGGGATTGCTTGCCCAGTTAGACCTTCTCGACCTGACTGAACTCGAGCTCCACCGGAGTAGAGCGACCGAAAATGAGCACAGCCACTTGGATCCGGCTCTTTTCGTAGTTAACTTCTTCTACAACGCCGTTGAAATCGGCGAACGGACCATCATTGACACGTACCGTCTCGCCCGGCTCGAACAACGTCTTCGGCTTAGGCTTGTCGCTACCGTCAGCAACGCGACGCAGAATTGCTTCTGCTTCTTTATCCGTGATCGGTGCAGGCTTGTCAGCGGTACCGCCGATAAAACCCATCACGCGAGGGGTATCCTTGACCAAGTGCCAGGTACCCTCGTTCATATCCATCTGGACCAACACATAGCCAGGGAAGAACTTACGCTCGCTTTTGCGCTTCTGGCCATTGCGCATTTCCACCACTTCTTCAGTGGGAACCAGAATCTCGCCAAAGCCATCTTCCATGCCAGCCAGCTTTACGCGCTCGACAAGCGAGCGCATCACATGCTTCTCGTAACCCGAGTAAGCATGCACAACATACCAACGCTTAGCCACGGGACACCCTTAGCCGACAATCAAGGAAACAAGCCAGCCGAGCAGGGAATCAAGACCCCACAACAGCAACGCCATAACCAGAACAACAGCCACGACAATCAGCGTGGTCTGCGTGGTTTCTTGGCGAGTTGGCCACACGACTTTACGAATCTCGGTGCGAGCTTCCTTAACCAGTACAAAGAAAGACTTGCCCTTCGCAGTCTGCAGGCCTACAAAGGCAGCTACAGCAGCAATGGCAAGCAAAGCAAGTACACGGTACAGGATCGGCGAAGCAGCGTAATACTGATTGCCAACAACGCCAACAACTACCAAAGCGACTACTACAAGCCACTTGAGCAGATCGAAGCGAGAGCCTTGAGCTTCAGCTTTAGGAGTCATCTATGAAGATCCTGTGAAAAGAAAGCCAGACACACCAAGTGAATCTGGCAGGTCAGGAGGGAATCGAACCCCCAACCTACGGTTTTGGAGACCGTCGCTCTGCCAATTGAGCTACTGACCTAAAACAAAATCAGGCCGACCATTATGCCGGCCCGAAAAATACATTACAACCGCTTATTCGATGATTTTGGCTACGACACCAGCGCCGACGGTACGACCGCCTTCACGGATAGCGAAACGCAGACCATCTTCCATTGCGATGGTTTTGATCAGGGTAACAACCATTTTGATGTTGTCGCCCGGCATTACCATCTCAACGCCTTCCGGCAGTTCGCAGTTACCAGTCACGTCAGTAGTACGGAAGTAGAACTGTGGACGGTAGCCTTTGAAGAACGGAGTGTGACGACCGCCTTCTTCTTTGCTCAGTACGTACACTTCAGCTTCGAACTTGGTGTGCGGCTTGACCGAACCTGGCTTGACCAGAACCTGGCCACGCTCAACGTCGTCACGCTTGGTACCACGCAGCAGAACGCCGCAGTTCTCGCCAGCACGACCTTCGTCGAGCAGTTTACGGAACATTTCAACACCGGTGCAGGTGGTGACGGTGGTGTCACGCAGACCAACGATTTCCAGTGGATCCTGAACCTTGACGATACCGCGCTCGATACGACCGGTTACAACAGTACCGCGACCGGAGATCGAGAATACGTCTTCGATTGGCATCAGGAACGGCTTGTCGATAACACGGACTGGATCCGGGATGTAGCTGTCCAGAGTCTCAACCAGCTTACGAACGGACGTGGTGCCCATTTCGTTATCGTCTTTGCCTTCCAGAGCCATACGAGCAGAACCGATGATGATCGGAGTGTCGTCACCTGGGAAGTCGTAAGTGCTCAGCAGATCGCGCACTTCCATCTCAACCAGTTCCAGCAGCTCAGCGTCGTCTACCAGGTCAGCCTTGTTCAGGTAAACCACGATGTACGGAACGCCTACCTGACGGGACAGCAGGATGTGCTCACGGGTTTGTGGCATCGGACCATCAGCGGCCGAGCAAACCAGGATTGCGCCGTCCATCTGGGCAGCACCGGTGATCATGTTCTTCACATAGTCAGCGTGACCTGGGCAGTCAACGTGAGCGTAGTGACGGATCAGCGAATTGTATTCAACGTGCGCGGTGTTGATGGTGATACCACGAGCTTTTTCTTCTGGCGCGCTGTCGATCTTGTCGAAGTCAACGATTGCCGAACCGAACACTTCGGAGCAAACGCGAGTCAGAGCAGCAGTCAGAGTGGTTTTACCGTGGTCAACGTGACCAATGGTCCCTACGTTGACGTGGGGCAGGGAACGATCAAATTTTTCCTTAGCCATCGATATCACCCTCAAACAGAAGAATTAGACAAACAATATCAACCATTAAAACAAAGGCAGATATTTTCATATCTGCCTTGTTATATGGAGCTCTTGAGCGGATTTGAACCGCTGACCTCACCCTTACCAAGGGTGTGCTCTACCAACTGAGCTACAAGAGCAAAACCCTTTGCACAACCTGCGAACTTGGAGCGGGTAGCGGGAATCGAACCCGCATCATCAGCTTGGAAGGCTGAGGTTCTACCACTAAACTATACCCGCGGAGCCTGCAGCTCACGCTTAAATCTGGTGGAGGGAGAAGGATTCGAACCTTCGAAGTCGTAGACGTCAGATTTACAGTCTGATCCCTTTGGCCGCTCGGGAACCCCTCCTAATCAGGCCGGCATTCTATATCATGCCAAGCCTCTGTCAAGCATTTTCTCATTTAAAAACCTGAGCTTAGCTGCGTTGACACACTTCACTTTGAAATCCGGTTAAGGTGTTCGCTGTGGAGCGGGCGCCATTCTATGCAAACTATTCAGCAGGTGCAACCCCTTCGCACAGCATTATTTTATGTTTTAACTCATTGAATTCCTTGGAAAGGTTTTGCAGCTGCTGATCACCCAACAAGCGCTGCCCGTCCGGTGTAACTGTCAGCCAGAAACCGCTCCCGGCAGCATCCTTCGGGGCGGACTGCGCATTAACCTTCATGGCCGACAGACGCTGCTGCAACCTGACAATCGAATCCTCATCAGAAAAGCCACCAAGGAACAGGCACTGCTGACGCGCTGCACCCTCCCCGATGCGCCCATTGCCGGTAGCCTCACTCAACAGACGAATGTCCTGCTGTGAACCGCGATACAGACTCAAAGGCGTTACATCTTTGGCTCGCAGAGGTGCTTCTTGCTGATGCCAGACATAGTAAAAAACGTTGAGAACAACAAGCAGCAGAAACAACCAACGCATATATAAACCTCAGGACAATGGACACGCCATAGCCAAGCCGACAAAGACCAGGTCAGGTATAACCCTGGCCTCAGGCGAGACCCCCGCAACCAACTCGGCATCCCCGCCCGTAATGAAGACAGTAAAACCCTTCCCCCAATAAGCGCGCGCCAGCTCCATCTGGGTCAGGACGAAGCCTCTCAACATCAAAGAACAACCACGCTCTACAGCCTCAACGGTAGTCCGCCCCGGGACATGACTGGAAAGCGCCCGCTCCGCCGCCTCATCTCCGTAGCGAATTTTGCGTGTATGTGTGCGCAGCTGATTCCGCATCAACGGCATACCAGGACAAATAAACCCCCCGAGATGCTCACCGTCAGCTGCAACGAAATCAGCAGTGACCGCAGTGCCGAAATCCAGAACGAGACAGGGACGACCGGCAGCCAGATGAAAGCCACCAAGCATCGCGAGCCAGCGATCAAGCCCAAGCCGCTCATAATCTTCATAGCCGTTGCGCACGCCGGACATCTCACGAGCAGGCTTCGCAGATACGATGGGAATACCGAACTCTCGCTCAATCAGCTCGATTAATGCGCCGGTTTCTTCGCTCGTCCTGACACTGACTAAGCGACATTTGCGCAGCGACAGCGACGCAATCATACGCAGGCTTTCAATCAGTGCCTGATTGGAGTCTACAACCCCTTCCGAAACAACAGTTCCGACCAAGGCATTCAGCACGCGCCACTTTATAAAGCTGTTGCCGCAGTCAAGCTCAAGAATCATCACGCAACCTCAGGCTGAGCTCTCCGCCACTAAATACCTTCTCAACGCCGTCCACTCTCAGGCGCAGCCCACCCTGATTATCAACTCCGAGCACTACGCCATCTATATGGCTGTTACCCGCAATCAAGGAAACCGAGCGCCCTTGCCAGAGATGATTTTCCGCCCATTCGGCCTGGAGACTAGCGAAACCATTGGCTTGGTGCTTGTGAATATAAGTGCTGAGCTGATTACTCAGCTCAGCCACCAGAGCATTGCGGTCACAGGCCTTACCTGACTCAAGCCTTATAGAAGTCCATTGCTGATCGACCCCTTCCGCAACTTGCATATTCACGTTGATCCCTATTCCCAGCACAACATGACAGACATCCGCCGGGTCCCCAACAAGCTCAAGCAGAATGCCAGCGATCTTCTTGCTGCCAACCAAAACATCGTTGGGCCACTTCAGCCCGGCATTCGACACGCCCGAATTTCGCAAGGCCTGCATAACAGCAAGGCCTACGACAAGACTCAGCCCTTCGAGCTGACGCATACCGCCGTCGATACGCAGAGCCAGGCTGTAGTAGAGGTTCTCGGCAAACGGGCTTACCCATTTCCGTCCTCGACGGCCACGCCCGGCGGTCTGCCGTTCAGCCAGCACCAAAAAGGGCGCGGAAGCACCCTGTGCAATGGAGCGCAAAGCTTCGGCATTTGTCGAATCGACAGAATCGAAGACAGTCACAGGCCATTGAGGCGACTTTCTGGCTATTTCCACAGGATCAAGCAACATCAATGGCGCAGACAACTGATATCCCCGCCCGCGAACTTTGTGGATTGACAGACCAAGCTCAGCCTCAAGATGCTGCAGTTGCTTCCATACAGCACTTCGACTTATTCCCAGGGCAGCCCCCAGATCCTGTCCGGAATGGAATCGACCATCCTTCAAGAGGTTCAACAACGTCAACATGCAGGTTTCGCCTCACAATGAGGCCCGAATGATAGCCATGCCCCGTGCCGTTGCATAGAAATCAAGCAGACACATTTCTCGCGAACAAAACAAAACCCCAACTGCTTTCGCAATTGGGGTTTCGGAATTTAATCTTGACGATGACCTACTCTCACATGGGGA
>NZ_JABWQS010000052.1:0-35617 GCF_014268545.1 Pseudomonas sp. SWRI81 | reverse complement strand
CAGGCTCACTCCCACAAGGAAATGCATTCTCCCTGTGGGAGCGAGCCTGCTCGCGAAGGCGTCAGTTCGTTCTGTACAAAGCCCTCACTTTAACGCCGCGTCCAGCGCCAACCGCCCCATGTGTGTCGCCTTCAGCGAACCGAAATACAACCACTGCCCATACTCGCGCACCGTGGTGATCGGCGAGTAATTTCCGCTGCTGGCGTCCTGCAGATTGGCAATCACCTTGCCGTCCACATCCAGCCCCAGCACAAACCCGCGCTTCTCCACCGGTTTTGGCAGCACCGTCAGCGCCCGGACAATCATCTTGCGCACAAACGGGTGCCCGGCGGTGCCGTCGAGCAGGGCGTTGCGTGGCGCATACAAGGCCACCCAGAATCGGTCGCTGCCATTGAACGACAGGTTGTCCGGCAGCCCCGGCAGGTTCTCGATGAACAAGTCGTGCGTGCCGGCCTTGGGACCCTTCAGCCAGTAGCGGCTGATGCGGTAAGCCCCGGTTTCATTGACCAGCACATAGGCCTCGTCCGGGCCGAGGGTCACGCCGTTGGCGAACTCCAGTTTGTCCAGCAACAGGCTGGTCTTACCGGTCTGAAAGTCGTAGCGCAGCAGGCGTCCGTCACCGCCATGCTCGATGATCGCCTCACCGTCATGGCCATAGCCCCAGCGACTCGAGGCATCGCTGAAGTAGGCGTAATGCCCAGACTTGTCGATCACTACATCATCGGTAAAACCGAACGCCAAGCCATTGGCCTCGGTGGTCAAGGCAATCACCCGTCCCTGGGCGTCGAGGGACAGCAAGCCCTTGACCGCGTCGGCAATCACCAGCAAACCGCCGGGATGGCGGGCCAGCCCCAGAGGCCTGCCGCCAGTGTCGGCCAGCACCTTGCGCTGGCTGCCGTCGAGGCTGCTGCGGATCAGCCGACCGTCATGCAGGCCAGTGATCAGGTAGTCGTCCTCCAGCAACAACGCCTCGGGGCCGTCGATGTCGCTCGGTCCGACTTTCGCCACACCTTTGAGGCGCTGGTTCTCGGCGTAGAGCCCGGCTGTCAGCGAAGGCGCCGGTGGCGGTGTCCAGGCCACCGGTTCGACGCGGGTTGGCATCAACAATAAAAATCCGCCAACCAGGACGAGCAGCAACCACAGCCCATGACGTAGTCTCACGCGCTGGCCCTCGCCGACGCGATGTCCTGCGCGGCCCTGTCGCGCAACGCCAGCAGCGAGGCGGCAGACTCACGTTCGATGCGCCGTTTGAGCAGCAGGCGATTGGCGATGCGCATGATGAGGCCGTCAAAGCGATACTCCAGCGTGCGCACAAAACGCGTGCCGTCACCTTCAGCCGAACACTCGTAAGTCAGCCGCAACGACAGCCCCTGATCACCTTGCGCAAGCGCACACCAGCGTCGGCCCGGCAAATATTCCGTGACTTCCCAGCGCAAATGCCCGGCACGTCCGCCGGCATGGATGTCCTCTTCAAAACGCGCGCCGGCATGCAGCGGACCCTGCGGGCCGTCGATCTTCAACGACGACGGATGCCACTGCGGCCAACGGCTGGCGCTGGCGGCATAGGCGAGTACGGCAACGGGTTCGCCAGTGATATCGATCGAGTGCTGCAGGCGGGTCATGGGCATTGTCGAAGCGCTCAAAGGGGCGGGTTCCGGCTCCCGGTAAAGGGTGCCGAACAGGGTGTCCATCAACGGCAGGACAATATTGAAATTGCGCACCTGCATGCACTCGCGGCGGTGGTGCAGTGCGTGCAAGTGGCGCATCTGGCGGATCCACGGCAAACGCGCCAGCGGATGGCCCGCCGGCAGGTGTTCACAGGCGTGAAACACCTCGTACGTCAGATAGCCGAGCACCATGCAGCCGCCGAACAGCCCGGCAACGTTGGCGTTGATCTGTGCGAGCAACCACCACAGCGGCAGCGTGATGAGCAACGTATGCAGCACGATAAGCCACGCCGGAAACAGGATCACCCGCCAGTCACGGGCGCTGTCGTAGGCCATGTGGCCGGGGGTGAAAAAGCTGTGATGATCGCCGGCATGCCGGGCATAGAACATCCTGGCAAAGGGCTTTTTATGGTGGCCGAGATGACGATGAACCATGTACACGCCGAAATTGAACAACAGCAACGTCAGCGGGACGGTCAGCCATTGCTGCCAGCTGACCTGTTGCACGGTACTCCAGAAAGCGCCGATGGCCAGCACGCCGAACAGCAGCACAAAAGCACCGTGCAGCCACGGGTTATACAGCGGATGAATGGCCGCCCGGTAACGGCTGCGGAATGCCTCGGTGGTTTGCCTCACTGCGCTCACCTGCGGGTATTGTTGTTATACCGGGCAGATTAGCCGATCCATGGCCGCGTGCCGGGCCAACCTTGAGGCCACATGCGCCATGCACTGGAGTGAAGGCGCCGTCTCAGCTCAACGGGTTCCAGCGCTGCGACCAGTCGTCATCGGTTCGGATCACTTCGCGCAGCAGATCAAACGCGTGTTGCAGGGTCGTCGAGTCGCGATCGCGGGAGTACACGAGATAGGTCGGATAGCCGAACTCTGGCGCTTTGGTCACGATTTCCAGCGCACCGTTTTCCAGATAGGTACGCACCACACGGGTACGAAAGTAGCCGCTGCCGCCGTGTTCGAGGATGTATTGCAGGGCCAGCGGGCCGAGGTTGAAACTCAGCGCAGCCTTGGCTTTTTCTGGCAGGGCGGCATCGTGCTGACGGCGGAAATCAGGGCCCCAATCGATATAGACATAGGGATCGGGCCGCTCGGGCGCGCGCACCAGAATTAGTTTTTCCTCCAGCACCTGCTCGACCTGCAGGCCCGGCCAATACTCCGGCTGATAGACCAGCGCGGCGTCGAGCACGCCCAGCTCCAGTTGGCGCAGCAGGTTCTCGCCGTCGCGGATTTCCATGCGCAGGGCATGGCTGGGAATGTGCTCGCGCAGTTCGGCGGCCCAACTGAGCATCAGTGGATTGCACAAGCTGACCTCGCCGCCGATGTGCAGCACGTTGTGATAGCCCTCCGGCAGCGGCAGATCGCGGCGCGCAGCCTCCCAGGTCTGCACCAGTTGATTGGCGTAGACCACGAAGGCTTCGCCGTTGGGCGTCAGCCTGGCCCCGGCGCGGTTACGCACGAACAGCGTGCTGCCCAACTGGCTTTCGAGTTTCTGCACCCGGGCGGTGATCGCCGTTTGCGTGACGAACAGCTTCTGCGCCGCCGCGGCGAGGCTGCCGTGACGAACGATTTCCAGAAAAGTGCGGGCGAGATCGATGTCCATGGGCGGGCCGGTGTTGGAGAGTGGGCGCATTGTAAGTGCCCACGGGACCCCCGTCATCGTTCAATCGCCAGCAGGCTCACGCCTGCACGGGAGACTCGGTCACTTCCACTTCACCCGACTGCGCCCATGCTTCGACCAACCGCGCCGGTGTGCCGCAAGCTTTGCGCTTGTACACGAAGTGGCGGCACTTTTCGGCGAACCCGTGGCGGTTAAAGCACATGTCCTGCTGCATCTGCCGCAACTCGGCCTCGCGGCATTGGCGGATAAGCGCGTGATCAACCTGCGACTTGCTCTCACGCACCGCCGCGTACGTCGGGTCGCTCAGCACGCTGTTGGCCCGCTGCAGCAACCACAGTGCAAATTCGTCCGGGCAACGCGGGCCGATTTCCTGAACCATGCCCAATTGCCAGGCCTCGCTGGCGCTCACCGGCAGACAGGCCTGGGTCAACTGCTCGGCCATCGCTGGGCCGACCGCACGGGGCAGGCTGTAGGTCCAGAATTCCGAGCCGTACAGACCCATGCTCTTGTAGTGCGGGTTAAGCACGATCCCGGCGCGGGCAAACACGATGTCGGCGGCCAGCGCGAGCATCACGCCACCGGCGCCGGCATTGCCCGTCACGCCGCTGACCACCAGTTGCCGGGCACTGAGCAGCTCCTCGCAGACATCGTCGATGGCCTGAATGTTCGCCCAGGCTTCAGCGCCCGGGTCCTGTGCGGCTTGAATCACATTCAGGTGTACGCCGTTGGAAAAACTGCCACGGCCACCCTTGATCAGCAGCACTTGGGTGTCGCGGGCCTTGGCCCAACGCAGCGCAGCGACCATGCGCTGGCACTGCTCGGTGCTCATGGCGCCGTTATAGAACTCGAACGTCAGCTCGCCGACGTGTCCGCACTCGCGATACCGCAGCGGTTGATAGGCTTCGGTGCTGAACGCCTGAGTGACAAACGCCGCGTCCAGCACCGGGACATCCGCCAACTGCCCGGCCAGCACATGCCGCGCCGGTTGCTTGAAGGTTTCTTCGCCGGGTTGCGGTTTGCGCCGCAGCGAGCCGATCCACAGGCTCTGATCGCCGGTCGCCACCAGCACCGCATCGTCACGCACCGCGAGCAGTTCGCCCGGCACGCCGCTGCGCGCGTCGAGGTGCGCATCAAACAGGTAATACTGGCCGCCCGCCAGGCTGGCCAGCACGCCGGGCTGTCCGTCCGCCGCGTCGATGCAGCGTTTGATAAAGGTCGCGCAATCGTGCCAGCTGAAGCTGCGATCGGTCTGTTTCATGTTCACTTGGAGGCGACCGCGGACGTTCGGATCGGCATAGTCCAGTTCAACCGGCACATAGCCTTCGACGAATTTTTCTACCACTTCGCGAATGCACACCATCGCCGCGTCGCTGACCCGGCCGTTGTACAGCTCGGATTTGCGCAGGCCCGCCGGCAGGTTGAATTCACAGGTGGCCCACACCGGGCCGGCATCCATCTCTTCCACGGCTTGCAGAGCGGTAACGCCCCAGCGCGACAACTCGTGGGTAATCGCCCAGTCCAGCGCGCTGGCGCCACGGTCGCCGACGATGCCCGGGTGAATGATCACCACCGGCCGCTGGCGGTTACGCCACAGTGCTTGCGGCACGCGGTCCTTGAGAAACGGGCAAATCACCAGATCGGCGCCGCTGTGTTCGATCTGTTCGCACACGGCGTCTTCGTCGGTAAACACCACGACGCTGGGGGAGTGCCCGGCCTGACGCAGCTCCAGCCAGGCACGCTGGGTCAAGCCGTTGAACGCGGAGGACAGCAGAATGATATTGAGTGCTCGCATGAGGTTTCTTCCTTGAACGGGATCGGCCGCAGGCTCCCGGTGAGCCGTCCTTGGCCTTCGATGGAGCGGGGAGAATAATCAGTGACTGCCTGGCCCCATGTGACCGGGGTCAACGTTGTGTCAGACGAAGGCTTCAGTTCAGTCGCTGAATTTCCGTTTAAGTCCTACGCAAGCGTGACCGTTTCGATCAGATGAAGGGATATTTCTGACGACTCTTTCAGGTTGGTCGTCGGACGCTGGATCTATAGCATCAGCTCCAGACATTGAAGTCAGCGAGCGTACTGATCGCTCGAAGCCCGGACAAAGGATGGAATATGCGAATCCCACTGATTGAAAGCCATACCCCTGCTTACCCCCCACGCCATTACTGGCGCGACGATCGCGCCAGATGCCCCTCGGAGGCCGTCGCCATGCCCACCGCCAAAGCGCCCCGGCTAACGGGATTGAAGAGGCTCGAAGGCAAGCCTCTGGAGTTGTTACTCCGCGGGCAGGACACGGGCGACGACCCGATGCTCATTCTCCGTTGCACCAGCGAAGGGTTTGAACTGCTCGATGTCGTCAACATGCTCGCCACCTGCGAGCTCTATCAGCAAGGCGATCTGGTCAAGCGTATCACCGGCAGGTCTGTCAGAACGGTGCGGCGCCTGCTCAAGGAAGCCATACCGGTGCGCCTGGACACGCAGCAAAGCATCATCGCCTACCAATACGCCTCGGCTCTGGAACTGGCCAATGAAGTGTTTGGACGTCAGGCGAAGGCGGAGTCCTGGCTACAACAACGCTCGACCTACTTCTATGATCACGTGCCGCTCGATCTGGTTGGACATGCATTGGGATTCCGGATGGTGGAGGAGTATCTGAACCAGATCAAATACGGGGTTTATCAATGAATCCCTTGCCGTGGGATGATCGCTGGTACGCCTGGCGACTTGATCGCGAGGTGTACAGCGATACCTGGAGCAGCGGCCTGGGTTCGAAACGGGACGGCGGCCGATGGAATACACCCGGACGCAGAGTCGTTTACGCGTCAGTTGATCCCTCCACGGCCATTTTGGAGGTGGCCGCCCATGGCAGTTTCGATGCGCTCGATCAGGAACCTTATGTGTTGACCTGTTTTGAAATCATCCATGAAGCCAGCGTCAGAATTGTCCAGCCGGAAGACGTGCCCAATCCGCATTGGCTCAACCCGATAAGAGCGTCACCCAACCAGCGAAAGTTTGCCGACGCGCTGTTGGCTGAGCACCCTTTCATACTGGTGCCCTCGGTGGCAACCAGACACTCCTGGAATCTGCTGGTGAGTTGCGACCTGGCGGAAGGTCAGTTCCGAATGGTTTCGCAAGAACGATTTGGGCTGGACACGCGGTTATTGCAGGAGGTCTGAGCGTGCTTGAGCAAGCGGAGGGTGAAGCCGACTCTTCACTTTTTCGGCTGCTTAAATGACAAATCCCGCCAGATGACGGGATTTGTTTGACCAAGCGGCTTCTTACGAAGGGAATAGCTCGGACAGTTTCATCGACAGCATCATATCGCCTTCAACGCGCAGTTTGCCGCCCATGAATGCCTGCATGCCGTCGGTTTCGCCGCTGACGATGTCTTTCAAGGTCTGGCTATCCAGCACCAGCGTGCAGTTGGCGTCCGGGTTTTCGCCTTCCTGGATGTCGCAAGTGCCATCCTTGACGATCAGCGCGTACTGCTTGTCTTCGTCGGTGATGTTGAAACCGAAGACCAGATCCAGACCGGCAGCGGCGGCTGGGTTGAACTTGGCTTGCATTGCTTTTACGGCATCAGCTACGGAGGTCATGGTTCGATCCTTTCTTGGTAATAGGAGCTGGGTGAATACAACTAGGGTCACAGTAAGCCGGACTCAGCGGAAAGTGATGAGTTCCGGAGCCTTCAGCAGTTGCAGGTGTGCGTGACTGTTGAAGGAAGCCAGAGCCACCTCGCGACCACGAAATTTCAGTTGGTTGAGCGAGGTGTTGACGATCTGCCAGTTCAGTTCAAAGGCCTGTCGGGCAGGCATTTGGGTAATGAGGTGGAGCAGGGCGGTGATGGTGCCGCCTGAGGTGAATACCGCGATGGTCTGGTTTTTTTGCGCCAGATCGAGGATGCGGTGCAGCCCGGCCTGAACCCGCTCGACGAACCCCAGCCAGCTCTCCAGGCCGGGCGTGTCGTAGGTGCCAGCCAGCCAGCGTTCGACGATCAAGGCGAAGATGCGTTGGAACTCGCCACGGTTCTGGGCGGCGTTGCGCAGGATGTCGAGGGCTTCGGGCTCATCCGGCAGCATGGCCGGGAGCAGAGCGCGAATCACCGCGTCGGCATCGAATTCGTTGAACGCGGAGTCGGTTTCCAGGACCGGCACCGGCAGGCCTTTGGCGCTGAACTGATCCAAGGCGCTGGTGGCGGTGTGTTGCTGACGGCGCAGGTCGCCGGCGAGGCAGCGATCGAAGCGGATCCCCAGTTCTGCAAGGTGCTGGCCGAGGATTTCTGCCTGCCGTACGCCGGTCGCCGACAGGACGTCATAATCGTCTGCACCGAAGGAGGCCTGGCCATGTCGAATCAAGTAAATGCTGCCCACGTCCGCGTCATCCCGGTACGTTGAAGGTTTGGCGAGGTTATGAGGATGGCGGTGAGCTGTCAATGAAAAAACATACGCTTGTTTGAAATGCCCGTTACAGGCCTGTTGCCAGAGGTTTCACGGCTGGCCGACCGGTCAGCGCATGGGTATGCTTGGACCATCCCGCGTGTGTTTCACTTTCACGCATTGCTTTGAGGAGTCTCTGTGGATTTTTTCACCGAATACGCCAGTTTCCTGGCCAAGACCGTCACCCTGGTGATTGCCATCCTGGTGGTGCTCGCCAGTTTTGCCGCGTTGCGCAGCAAGGGCCGGCGCAAGTCGGCGGGGCAGTTGCAGGTCAGCAAGCTCAACGATTTCTACAAAGGCTTGCGCGAGCGCCTGGAGCAGACGTTGCTCGACAAGGACCAGCTCAAGGCCTTGCGCAAGGGCGAAGCGAAAACCGAGAAAAGCGAGAAGAAGCAGAAGAGCAAACCTCAAACCCGGCCACGGGTCTTTGTGCTCGACTTCGATGGCGACATCAAAGCCTCGGCCACTGGAAGCCTGCGCCACGAAATCACCGCATTGCTGACCCTGGCGACGCCGAAAGACGAAGTGGTCCTGCGCCTGGAAAGCGGCGGCGGAATGGTGCACAGCTATGGCCTGGCCTCCTCGCAACTGGCGCGGATCCGCGAGGCCGGCGTGCCGTTGACCGTGTGTATCGACAAGGTCGCGGCCAGCGGCGGCTACATGATGGCGTGCATCGGCGAGAAGATTATCAGCGCGCCGTTCGCCATCCTCGGTTCCATCGGCGTGGTTGCCCAGTTGCCTAACGTCAACCGCCTGCTGAAAAAGCATGATATTGATTTCGAAGTGCTGACCGCCGGTGAATACAAACGCACCCTGACCGTGTTTGGCGAAAACACCGAAAAAGGCCGAGAGAAGTTTCAGGAAGACCTGGATATCACCCATCAGCTGTTCAAGAACTTCGTTGCCCGTTACCGTCCGCAACTGGCGATCGACGAAGTCGCCACGGGTGAAGTCTGGCTAGGCATTGCGGCGCTCGACAAGCAATTGGTGGACGAACTCAAGACCAGTGATGAATATCTGGCCGACCGGGCGAAGAAAGCCGAGGTTTACCATCTGCATTACGCCGAGCGCAAAAGCCTGCAAGAACGTATCGGCATGGCTGCCAGCGGTTCGGTCGACCGCGTACTGCTGAACTGGTGGAGTCGCCTGACTCAACAACGCTTCTGGTAAATCTCCAGACATAAAAAAACGCCGGTCACATGACCGGCGTTTTTATGTCCGCAGCTTTAGCCGAAGGCCTAGCGGCGGCGGAACAGCGGCAACGGCTCGTCAGTGGCGGCCTGATAAGTCACCGAAAAGTCCTTGAGGCCTTCGAGGGCTTCGTAAGGGTCTTTGTCGGGACGCACGGCAAACGCATCGAAACCGCAGCGGCGCATGTAGAACAACTGATCACGCAGCACATCGCCGATTGCCCGCAGCTCGCCTTTGAACCCGTAACGATCACGCAGCAGACGCGCGTTGGAGTAGTTGCGACCGTCGGTGAACGCCGGGAAGTTCAGAGCGATGACCTGAAAGCAATTGACGTCTTCACCGATTTCCTCGGCTTCCTCGTCCGCATCCAGCCACACGCCCAGACCGCCGTCACGGGCTTTCAGGGCATGGCCATGATCGCGCCACAGCGACAGCGGCACGATCAGGTCGTCGCAGTTGGAAATGCCGTCGAAGGTCGCGTCCTTTGGCAGCAGGTGCCAGGTTTCGTCGACGACTTCGTTGTTCTTAATGATTCGCTGCATAGACGCGTTCCTTGAAGAGGTCGATGCCAATACGCTGGTAGGTGTCAATGAAGCGCTCGTCTTCGGTACGTTGTTCGACGTACACGTCAATCAGCTTCGAAATGACATCCGGCATGGCTTCCTGAGCGAAGGACGGACCGAGGATTTTGCCCAGGCTGGCATCGCGGCTGGCGCTGCCACCGAGGGACACCTGATAGAACTCCTCACCTTTCTTGTCCACCCCGAGGATGCCGATGTGGCCGACATGGTGGTGGCCGCAGGCGTTCATGCAGCCAGAAATGTTCAGGTCCAGCTCGCCGATGTCGAACAGGTAGTCCAGATCGTCGAAGCGGCGCTGGATCGATTCGGCAATCGGGATCGACTTGGCGTTGGCCAGCGAGCAGAAGTCACCGCCCGGGCAGCAGATGATGTCGGTCAGCAGGCCGATGTTCGGGGTCGCGAAACCTTGCTCGCGCAGCTCGCCCCACAGGGTGAACAACTGGCTCTGCTCGACGTCGGCCAGAATGATGTTCTGCTCGTGGGAGGTGCGCAGTTGCCCGAAGCTGTAGCGGTCGGCCAGATCGGCGACGGCATCAAGCTGTTTGTCGGTGATGTCGCCCGGCGCAACGCCGGTCGGTTTCAGCGACAGGGTCACGGCGACATAGCCCGGCTTCTTGTGCGCCAGGGTGTTGCGCGTACGCCAGCGGGCAAAACCGGGGTGTTCTTGATCCAGATCGGCCAGTTGCGCGGTCTGGTTGTCGAGGACCTTGTAATCGGGATCGACGAAGTGCTTGGCGACACGCTGCAGTTCGGCTTCGGTCAGCGTGGTCTGGCCACCGCGCAGGTGCTCCATTTCCGCTTCGACTTTTTGCGCGAACACTTCTGGCGTGAGGGCTTTGACGAGGATCTTGATCCGCGCCTTGTATTTGTTGTCACGACGGCCGTAGCGGTTGTAGACCCGCAGGATGGCGTCGAGGTAGCTCAACAGGTCCTGCCACGGCAGAAACTCGTTGATGAACGCGCCCACGACCGGCGTACGACCCAGACCACCGCCGACCAGCACGCGAAAGCCCAACTCGCCAGCGGCGTTATAGACCGGTTCCAGACCGATGTCGTGGACTTCGATGGCGGCGCGGTCAGCGGTCGAGCCGTTGACGGCGATCTTGAATTTACGCGGCAGGTAGGCGAATTCCGGGTGGAACGTCGTCCACTGGCGGACGATCTCGCACCATGGGCGCGGATCGATCACTTCGTCGGCGGCGACACCGGCGAACTGGTCGGTGGTGACGTTTCGCAGGCAGTTGCCGCTGGTCTGGATCGCGTGCATCTGCACGGTCGCCAGCTCAGCCAGAATATCCGGGATGTCTTCCACCGCCGGCCAGTTGAACTGCACGTTCTGCCGCGTACTGATGTGGGCGTAGCCCTTGTCGTAGTCGCGGGCAATCTTGGCCATCATGCGCACCTGACGCGAGGTCAGTTGGCCGTAAGGCACGGCCACGCGCAGCATCGGCGCAAAGCGCTGGATGTACAGGCCATTTTGCAGGCGCAGGGGGCGGAATTCTTCTTCGCTCAGTTCACCTGCCAGATAGCGTCGGGTCTGATCACGGAACTGCTTGACGCGGTCCTCGATGATCCGCTGATCGTACTCGTCGTATACGTACATATAAGTCCTGTTCTCAGGCTTGGGCTACTCGGAAAACGCTGCGTTTTCGCTTGCTGGAGTCCGATTGTGCCTCTGCAATTCTGCGCGCACGGCCGCGCACTCCCTGACGGAGCCGGGGCAATATACCCGTTTGCAGTTATGCGCAAAAGTGATGTTTGAGTATATGTAAAGAACCAAAACGCCTAACGAGAAAGGTTATTCGCTAATCCACATTTGTCGTGCGGACAATCATCGTCTTAACTGTGGACGAGTCTTTGTGCAATCACCGATAAAACCGATAAGAGGCGATGCAATGAGCAACCCGACCAAAGCAAGGAAAAGTGATAGCAGCGTTGATGCATGGGCCATTTTGTTCCTGATCATCCTGGTGGTGGGAACCGCGGTGTTCTGGGTCAGCCATCAATAAACGACCCATCCGGGTCTGCGCGCGACGATTGTCGGACAAAAACGGAATCAGGCGTCAATAGCCCTTGGTTCGATGGCTATAATGCGCGGCCATTTTTTCCGGGGCCCGGATGCTTCATGTTCAAGTTTCTCCACATCTGCCTGCTGCTGTCGGGCGTGCTGCTGCACACCTGCGCGCGGGCCGAATCGGTGCTGTTTCTCAATCCGGGTTCGACCACGGAAGCTTTCTGGCTCAGCTATTCGCAATTCATGCAGGCCGCTGCCCGGGACCTGGGGATCGATCTGCAGATTCTCTATGCCCAGCGCCAGCCCGAACTGACCGTGGCGCAGGCGCGCATCGCGTTGCAGGGGCCGCAGCGTCCCGACTATCTGGTGTTCGTCAACGAACAATACGTCGCGCCGCAGATTCTGCGCCTGGCGCATGACAGCGGCGTCAAGCTGTTCATGGTCAATGCCGCGCTCACGGCGGATCAGCAAGCCCTGTCGGGCGAACACCCGGACCGGATCGGCAGCCTGGTGCCGAACGACGAGGAGGGCGGTTACCTGATGATGAAGGAGTTGATCCGCCGACATCCGCCCGTGGCGCGCGGCGAACAGATCGAGCTGCTGGCGTTCTCCGGGCTGAAAATCACTCCATCGGCGCAACTGCGCGAACGCGGCATGCAGCGCGCGTTGGCCGAACACCCGCAGGTGCGCCTGCGGCAGTTGCTCCACAGCGGCTGGAATCGCCAGCGCGCTTATGAACAGGCAAAGCTGTTGCTGGGCCGTTATCCGAACGTTTCGCTGGTCTGGTCGGCCAATGACGAAATGGCCTTCGGCGCCATGCAGGCTTTTGCCGAACAGGGCAAAGTCGCCGGCAAAGATGTGTTGTTCAGTGCGGTAAACACCTCACCGACGGCGTTGCAGGCGCTGATCGACGGGCGCCTCAGCGCGCTGGTCGGCGGCCATTTCACCTTGGGCGGCTGGGCACTGGTTGCGATACACGACCATGATCAAGGCGTCGACCTCAACCAGTACGGCGGGCGCGATCGACAGGTTCCGCTGTTGCAACTGATCGACAAGGCGCACGCACAGCGGATGCTGGTACAGGGCGCAACGCCCGATTATGGCGTGCGTTTCCACACACTGTCGGCCAAGGGGCGCCCGCCGGCGTACCGCTATCCGTTTTCGCTGCAAACGCTGATGCGCTGAGCCCGGTCAGACCCCGGCGAAATGCAGCACCAGCTTGACCACCGCAAACAGCACCAGGGCAAACACCGCGGTGAACAGAATACCCAGCAGCACAAAATGGCTGGGTTTGCCATGGGTAAAGTCCCGCGCCCGATTCTTGCCGCTCTGCACCCCGAATGCCGCTGCCATGACGCTGTGCAGCATCTGCCAGAAGGTCGGCGGTTTGTTATCGACTGGATCGTCCATATATCCCTCTTCGAAAGTCGTGCACGACAAGCATAGTCAAGCCGCCGGCAAATGCCTGCCCCGGCTGACAAGGGCATATCGTTACAACTTCGCCTCGGGCCTATAACTATGTATCGCTGCGCAGGACTAGCGCGATGGTGTGCTGTAGCTCCATTTACAGGAGCGATGTATGTCCCTCAATTCCGTCACCCCGACCGACCCACCGCTCACGGCAATCCCTCACGCCACCGACAGTCTTCACGCGCCATACCTTGAAGCGGCGGTACCAGAATGGCTCATCAATGCTTCTGCGCAGCGAAAACAGGCGCTCCGGCAGGCCGGGACCAGCCTGCCGCGGTGGTACACGCGAGCCTCACCGCAACAACGCAAGGCAGTGGATGCTGCTTTCAAGGACAGTATGGCGGCGCAGGTGCGACTGGACAAAACCCTGTCTGGATTAAAGGACATCGACGCGTTCGCCCGGCCAATACTGACCAGAGCGCTGAGGAAGCATCACAACGTTCACGCTGATGTCGACACCACGCTGCTATGCCTCGTGCGTCCGTTAACCTTGGGTATCTTCAATATTGAAGTTGATTCGTTCGACGTCCTGAAACTGCCGCTGCTGCAGGCGGCGCTGCACAATTTCGAGGCTCGTGAATGCGTGCCCGGCGCCTATCACAGGTCTTCCGGCTTTATCCGCGAAACAGCCACGCCCGGTGTTTACAAGCCGGTGAAAAAGAATTTGAAAGCTCATGATTTTATGCGGCTATGTCGCACGCTGAATATTGGCGGCAAGTACCAGACCTATCTCAACCGATTTTTCTACCCCACGGATCCCGCAGCGCAAACGTCCCTGCGCGAGCATTTCATTACCGCGCAAAAAACTGCGCTACGGGCAGCGGCCGAACGAGCATTACTGGAGAACGATATAGGGCCGCAAGATCACGCGATGATTCTTTCGGTCGTCAACGGCGAAGTAAACCCTCGGGTGGGCGGTAAACAGGTCTGGTTTCACGACTTGGGCCTGATGCGCGAAAGGCTGGTGGGCTGTGTGCTTTTCACGATCTGTGAAAAAAACCAGCCGATCGACGCCTTGATTCTTTATGTGCCCAATGACCCCGAACATCCGCTGAAACGCTATACCGGCACGCAAATGAGCGACACGCTCAAGCGCCTGCTGAGCGCGCGCGACCCAAGTCAGCCGCAGAGCGCCAATCCGACGCCGTATCAGCGTTTTTTCGGCCAGTTCATGCCTTATGAAAAGCAGCCTTACTATTTCAGCCAGTTCGTTCGGCCGCGTGACGACGCTCCGTCCGGGTTGCTGACTACGCCATGGCTGAAGCTCGTCGAAATCACCAACCCTTTCGGTCCTTTGTTCAAGATTAATGAACGGCCACCTGAGCGTACGGAATACGAGCCCGAGCCGGAACCTTACACCGCTGTCTCGCTCCTGCCACGTGAAGACAAGAGCCTATGGGATGAAAACACCGACCTGTGGGCTTATCTCTATGATCAGCATCGAAATAAGGTGCTGGCCGACGCCCGCAGTCATGCAGTTCCCACCCGCGATGTCGATATCAAGGTCCGCGATGCCAAGCTTGCAGCGCTGCTGGAAATTGGCATGCTGGGGCTGAATGTCGTGGCTGCCTTTGTCCCGGGGCTGGGGGAAGTCATGATGGGGATCATGGCCGCGCAATTGCTGTCCGAAACCGTTGAGAGCGTGGTGGAGTGGAGCGATGGTGACAAGCACGCCGCCAAGGCGCATCTGGTGGATGTCGCCGAAAACCTCGCGCTGATAGCACTGATGGCCGGTGCAGGGGCCGGTTTTAAAAAACTCACCGCTGTCGCGCCCGAACCGGTGATCGAAGGGTTAAGTCCGGTAACCTTGCCCAACGGCGAAACGCGTCTGTGGAAACCCGACCTGAGTGGCTATGAGTGCGATGTCTCGCTCGGCGGTGAGATCAGGCCAAATGAGCTGGGACAATACAAGGTTGGTGACAAAACTTACCTGCGCCAGGGCGGCCATTTTTACCAGCAGATCGTTGATGAATCGACGGGGCAGTGGCTGATCAGGCACCCCAGCGAACCCAACGCTTACCGGCCTGTGATCGAGCATAATGGCCGCGGCGCCTGGCGCCAGAGCCTGGAGCATCCGATGACATGGGACCGCCTGATGCTGCTGCGGCGCATGGGGCATGTCACTGATGGTGTTCCTGCAAGCAAGCTGTTGATGCTGGCCGACATCAGCGGGGTCAGCGAAAGCACCCTGCGCAAGATGCACCTGGACCACGCGCCGCCGCCTCCCGAGTTGCTTGATGCTTTGCGTCTGTTCAAGGCGGAGGCCGGGGCCCGCCAAACGATCGAGCAATTACGTGGCGCCGCACCGATTGACCATCATTATCAGTACGGCTTGCCGTTGGTCACCGAGATGCCACGCTGGCCGACCGCGCGGGCGCTGGAGGTTTTCGAAGGCACGCAGCTGTCGGGACCTTCCATCCGATACGGCGAGCAGAAGCGACTGCCCCCACACCTCACCAAGCCCGCAATCCGGCTCACTCGGGAGCAAGTGCTAAACGGTGAAATGCCCGCGCGAATTCTCGAGTCGTTGGAGGAAAGCGAAATTCGCCAACTGCTCGGCGATGAGGTTTCACCGAGGGGCACCGCCAGGGCAGAGGCCTTCCGCCAGCAACTCGCTGATTTTGCCTATTCGCGACAATCAGCTGTTTTCGACAGCCTTTACAAGGGCACCGAAGCGGTGAGTGCGCGCGCCCGTGTGGTTCAGCGTGAGTGCCCGGGCCTCAGTGACACGGCAGCGCAGGAGGTACTTGATCACGCCCCAGCGGCAGAACTGGCTCGCCTGGATGCGACGGGGCGAACGCCCTTGAACATGCTTGAAGAGGCTCGCTGGCACGCGCGTCAGGGGCGCCAGATGCGCGCATTTGCCGGATTGCGCAGCGATCATCTGGCCTCGGCGGGCAGCCGGCGCCTGGCCTTGCATGCACTGGAGCGCTTGCCGGGCTGGCCACCGACGTTGCGTCTGGAGGTGCGCGAGGGCAGCCCGAATGGCGCGTTGCTTGACCACATCGGGCAACCAAACGCGCCGATCAAACGCTATCTGGTGAAAAACGGGCCTGTCTTTCAGGCCTTCGATGACGGCGGGCAAGCCCTCGACAGCGTCCCCAGTGAGGGCGACAGTTTCTACAGCGCGATCATGCACGCGCTGCCCGGTGATGCACGTACCGCCCTCGGCGTGCCCGAGGTCAGTGCCAGCCATGTACTGCAACGGAACATCATCGACGCTGCGCAGATTTATCGGCGTGACGCCGCGTCGCTGCTGGCACCGCGGGCCAAATGGTTCAAGCCGCCGGTGCGGCTGAACGCGAAACTCACCGGCTACTACGCGAGTGGCCGCGGTCCAGGTCTGAATCCTCACCTGGGCAGGCGCGTATTGGCACTTTATCCGGGACCTGGACAAGCACAGGCGTTCCTTATCGAACAGGCTGGTCTCAGCGAAAGGGACGTTCTCGGTGTGCTGACTGAACGCCGCAGTGAGTGGCACGCGCTTAATAACACGCTTGAACACTGGCAGGCTGAGCCGATGGGGCAGCGGGCGGAACAGCAGCGCGTGCAGTTTTCCCGGCAAATCAGGGCTGCCTGGCGCAATGCTCCGTTGGCCGCACAAACTGCACAAACCACCGAAGCGACACGCCTGTCGCTGGTGTGTGATACGCCGCTGCCGCGGCTGACCCAGTCCTTTGCCCATGTGCGTGAACTCTCGGTGCGCGGCTCCGGCATGACAGACGCCAATGCCGATGGGTTTCTAACGCAGTTTCCCGGCGTCACGGATCTATCGATTGGCGATCTTGAGCACGGCGCAGGCCAGCCGATCGTCAACCACGCGTCGCTCACCACGTTGCCCGTAGCAGTCACCCGCTTATCCGGGCTTACCCGTCTGCGCTTCACCAGCCACGCGCCCTCACTGTCTGCGGATTTTGCACCCAGACTGCGCGCACTCACGACGCTGGAAGAGCTGCACATCGACTATTCAGGCTTGGATTCAACCCGCTTGCATTCACTGGACCTGACGCCACTGACCGGGTTGCGACGGTTGCGAATCGACGCCCCCAATGCCTTATGGCAATGGCCAGGTTACGTTGAGCAGCTCGAACAACTTGAACGGCTGGACCTCTCGCGCACCGCAATCAGTTCAATACCGGAGTCGATGTACAGTGGGCATGAGCGGCTTTGGTCCGGGCTGTCGCTGGACTGGTCACACATCTCCCCGGCAGCATTCATGCGCGCGTACGAGTATGTGAGCAGCTACTCCGGTCCCTTGGGGCATCTGGTCGATGTGGACCAGATGGTCAGCCAGTATTGCCTTGCAGAACTCGACGCCATGGCCCTTGAGCCGGAGTCGGTGGCGGCCTTGCCCGAAGCACTCAATGCCGCTTGGCCAACTGCGCAAGAGCGACTCGCGGCGATCAGACAGCTCAGAGCGGAGCATGAGGAGATTTTTGAGCTGTTTTACCCACCCGTCCAGGCAGATGGCTGGCGCACCACAACGCCGCGGGTGCCAGCGGTCAGAGGCAGCAACGTCGAAGTGTTACGTGCCCTTAACAACAGCTGGCTGGGAGCGGTTCGTCAACGTTATGGCCTGACCGCCGATGTTGCTACGTTTGAGTGGCCTGAGAGGGGAATCAATCTCTCATTGGGCGCAGGTGTCGAACCCATCAGGGCGCTGGCGTCGCTTCCAGCCGGCAGTTTTCCCCACGTGCGCACGTTGCGCCTGGGGGGGCTGGACGTGCCTGCGGCCCAGGCGCGCCGTTTTATCCGTGCGTTCAGCGCTACTGAAACCCTTGAAATCAGCGGCAACGGTTTTACTGAGTTGCCGTTTGCCAGCGATGAACTGCCTGAGCTGACGCGACTGGATGCCTCGCGCAATCGCCTCGGCCCGGAAGTGCAGGCGCAAATCGACCGATTGCAACACATCAGATACCTGAATCTGAGCAATTACCGTCTGCACACGCTGGACGTCAGTGGCTTGCCCGACCTGCAAGCGCTGAGCCTGAGGGCAACGTCGTTGCACGCCTGGCCCACAGGCGCCGAAAACCTGCCGCGGTTGGCCTGGCTCGACCTGCGCGACAACCAGATTGCCGAGTTACCGCAGCACGTACTGAGTGACCCGGATGTTCTGCTCAGGAGCCATTTCAGCGGTAACCCTTTCAACGGAGCGGGTCAGGCAGCCTTCGCAGCGGCGATGCAGCGCATCGAGCAGGCACAGGGGCTGCGCCGTGGCACGTTGGCGCGTTTCGCGGCAGAACCGTTGCCGGCGCAATTTCCGCCGGGGGAAACAGGCGCCTCCCTGGCTGAACGGCTGTTGCCGCTTCCCGAACCAGGCCCCATCGCTGTGGGCGAGGCTGGATTTGTCACGCGCTTGAAGCGTCTGGACCCGCTCGTGACGCAAGCGCTGGCTGAGCGCAATGTGCGAGAGTGGCGAGCGGCGGGGATGAGCATTGAACAAATCGATGTGCACATTAGCGAGTGGCAGCACAATTTCGAGGCGCTGACACGCCAGTTGAACGACTGGCTGTATACCCGTGAGAGGGGCATCGGCACACGCCGCGTCACGGCGCAAGGTCGGCAGATTGCAGCGGAGCGCATCAGGGAAGCCTGGCTCACCGGGCTGACGATCCCTCCGGGCAGATCCTATGTGGAGCTGCAGCTGGAAAATTTGCCAATCGGCGATCTGCCGGTGCTGGTAACGCCGCTACCCAGAGTCGTGACGCTGAATCTGAGGGGCGTGGGAATGACCGGGCAGGTCGCCAACGGGTTTCTCGCTGCATTCGCCAACCTTGAAGTGCTGAACCTCAGCGACAATGAGCTGGCGCTGATACCTGATGCGGTGCTGCAGATGGATCAGTTGGTCGCGCTGCACATGCAGCGCTGCAACCTTGCCAGCGCGACGCGTCTTCATCCTCTGCTGAGCAACCGGCTGCAAAGACTTTATCTGGGCAATAACCAGTTAACCGCGTTCACCGCGCCTGACTTGGGCGTCCTTGATACCCTTGATTTAAGCGATAACCGCTTGGGCGAGTGGCCTGCGGCAGTCTTGCAAGCTCCGCGTTTGCACACGTTGATTCTGAGTGGCAATCGCATCGCGGAAATTCCGCCGAATCTCTTTCGTGGCCAATACCCGAACCTGGTTGTCGGTACTGACCTGTCCGGGAACCCCAACCTGTCACTGACCGCACTGCAGCGCCTTAGGCACCACACCCGAATGAATCAGTCGAACTATGCGCTGGGCGTTTCTCGCACCGAAATTGACGCGATGGTCGATGAGCGCATCTATGGCAGCGGCGAGAGTTCTCCAGAACCCGACAACGTTGACATTGGCGCAATCGTCTTGCCTGCCGAAGACGTTTTGTCACCCGTCTACGATGTCTCGCCCAGGGCACTTGAGCCATGGCTGGCTGACACACCTGCCCACTTGATTGCGACGCGCCGCGCGATTTGGACGCAGTTGGCGCAAGAGCCGGGCCATGAGCGTTTTTTTCAGTTGATCCGGTTCCTGCGGTTAACCGAGGAGTTCCGGCAGATACCGGCCGACCTCACACATCGACTATGGGATGTCATGCAAGCGGCGACTGAAAACACCGAGCTGCGAGAGCTGCTGTTCCAGGGTGCCGAGACCCATGGCACCTGCATCGACGGGCGGATACTCGCGTTCAGTGAAATGGAAGTGCGGGTGTCTGTCTATCGCGTCTTGCTCGACATTCCGCTGAACCAGCCCGTGCGCCGAGGGCAGGCGCTGTTAAGGACCTCGCGGCAGTTGTTTCGCCTGGAAAGGGTTGAGGCACTGGCCGAGGCGCAAGCCGCGAAGCCGGGCAGTGATCCTGCGGAAGTGCGCCTGAGTTATCGCATCGGGATGACCCGCGGCTGGGCCGACGGCATCGAGTTGCCGGGACAACCCTCGCATATGTCTTTCGACCGTCCGATCAGTGGCGAGCTTCAGGCGACAACCCGGGCTTCGATCATGGCAGCGGAGCAAACCGATGCACTGTTGGAGAGCATGCTGTCGCGCGATTACTGGCTCACCTATCTGCAAGAAAACTATCAGCCGGAAATGGACGCAATCGATGCCGCCGTCGCTGAGCAGGGCTATCAGCTCTTGAGCGAGACACAGGATCGGCTGGAAAGAGGGGAGATCGACAACGATCAATACGAGCGGCAGCTGGTTCAGGCGAGCTTTACGATTGAATCCCAACGCATACAGAGCCTTATTGAGCTGACCCGTCGAGTGGTCAACGACCTGCAGGGCCTTGTCGCGGAGCATCCGGGGCGTGATTCACCGCAGCCGGGCCCTTCATGGCGGCCGTAAAGCTCTGACATGAGGGGCATCTGCGGCGAGGCGGCTTTCCTCCTCGCCGCGGTGCGGGCACACACCCTGTTACCTACTCCCGATCATGCGATATCTGGATACCGCAGTCGTCGTGTCCTGAGATGGTCTGCTGGTCGCTCCATTGAAAAAAGGAGTGATCATGGACGCTATCCCACCCAACCCGCCATTGACGCCGCCTGCGTCGCCCGCTCAGCCCGCCAGCCCGGTAAAGCCGATTGCAACGAAAAGCCTGCACGGCGCATTCCTCGAAAAAGCCATTCCCGAATGGCTGACCCAAGCGTCGACCTCGCGGCGTCAGGCCCTGAAAGATACCCACACGGAACTGCCAGCCTGGTATCGCAGCGCCTCGACCGCCCAGCGCGAGGCCTTGCATGACAGTACGCGGGCGAGCGTGGTCGCGCAGAACCGGCTGGATAAAATCATGGCCTCGTTCCAGGACATCGAAGCCTTTGCCCGGCCCTTGCTGCTCGAGGCGCTGAACGACCAGTTTCAACTGAAAGTCGACGTCGACAAAACCTTGCTGTGTCTAAAGCGCCCGCTGGAAGCGGGTATTTTCGCCATTGAATTGTCTTCCTTCGAGGTCCTTAAACTCTCGATGCTGGACGCGGCGCTGCATAACTTTGAAGCCTACGAATGCGAGGCCGGGGCCTACCATACGACCTCCGGTTTCGTCACCGCCGGCACTGCGCCGCACGAGTACGAGGCGGTGACGCTTGCGCTGACGGTCAGCCAGTTCCTGACGCTGTGTCGCAGCCTCGACATCGGCAGGCAGTACCAGACCTACCTGCAAGCATTCTTTCACCCGACCGACGCCGTGGCCGAGACGGCGTTGCGCGAACAGTTCATCAGTAGTCAGAAAGCCGCGATGCGTGCTGCTGCCGAGCTGGCCTTGCTGAAAAAAGACATTGAGCCTGCGCACTACGCCATGATCGTCTCGGTCGTCGACGGCGAATTGAACCCGCGGGTCGGCAACAAACCTGTCTGGTTCAGGGACTTGTCGGTGATGAATAAACGCATGACCGGCTGCGTGGTGTTCGCCGTCAGCGACAAGTACCGCTACGCCGATGAATGGATCATTTATATCCCCCATGACCCCGAGCATCCCTTCAAGTGCTACCGCGGCTCGGAGGATCAGCAGGAGTTCAAACGGCTGCTCACCGCACGCACTGGCGAGCAGGCCAAGAGCGCCGAGCCGACCGCATATCAGCGTTTCCTCAGCCAGTTTCTGGCTTACGACCAGCGCCCCTATTTCTTCAGCCAATTCACCCGCAAGGCCGCCGACTCGCCGAGCGATCACTGGCGAACGCCCTGGCGGACCATCATTGATCTGGTGAGCCGCGGCGCGGTCTTTACCCGGATCAGGGAATTACCACCGCCGCCAGCGGCGAAACTGGAACCGGAGCCTGACCCTTACATTGCGCCGAATGCTTTTCTGCACCGGGGCCGAGGCCTTTGGGCGAGCAATCAGGACCTCTGGGAGTATCTCTACAAGGAGAGCCGCGCCAAGGTGCTGGCCGACGCTCGCAGCCACGCGGTACCCAGCGCTGATGTCGATGTGAAGGCGCGCGAAGCCAAGCTTGCGCATTTGCTTCAGATCGGCCTGCTGGGGCTGAACATGGTGTCGATGTTCGTGCCGGTGCTGGGTGAGGTGATGATGGTGGTGATGGCCGGCCAGTTGTTGTACGAGACCCTTGAAGGCGCGATCGAGTGGGGCGAGGGCGATCGCCGGGCGGCCAAGGATCATCTGCTCGATGTCGCCGAGAATCTGGCACAGATTGCGCTGATGGCGGGCGTCGGTCTCGCGGTGCGCAAGTTCAGCGCCGCCCGGCCTGAACCGGTGCTTGAAAAGCTCGAGCCGGTGACGCTGCCCGATGGCCAGACTCGCTTGTGGCGGCCCGACTTGAGCGCTTATGAATCCTCTGTTTCATTGGCCAACAGCGCCGGTCCAAACCAGATGGGGCAGCATCTGATCGATGGCAAAACCTATATTCGCCAGGGCAGCAAAGTCTACGAACAAGTGTTCGACGAGTCGCTGGGCAAGTGGCGAATCAAGCACCCGAGCGATTCCGGCGCCTGGCAGCCGGTACTCGACAGCAACGGCCGCGGCGCCTGGCGGCATAACCTGGAGCGCCCGCTGCAATGGGATCGGTTGACGTTGTTGCGGCGCGTGGGCCACGCCACGGAGGCGTTTTCTGACAGCGAGCTGATCCGGCTTGGCGAGGTCAGCGGCGTCAGTGACGACGCCTTGCGCAAAATGCACGTCGATCACGCGCCGCCACCGCCAGAACTGTCTGAGGCCTTGCGGCTGTTCAAGGCCGATAGGGAGACGGCGAGCGTTATCAAACAATTGCGCGGGACGACGCCCGTTGACGCGCTGTCGTTGTATGCGTTGCCGCTGGTCACCGAAATGCCGCGCTGGCCGACCAATCGGGCGCTAGAGGTGTTTGACGGGCCGCAGTTGTCTGGCAAGTCCATCCGCTATGGCGCCGAGCGCCGCGTGGGCGTGAAGTCGCCGATCCAGGTATCGCGCGCTGACATCCTCAACGGCGAGCTGCCGGCGCGCATTCTGGCTGGACTCGACGAACCAGAAATCACCCGCCTGCTCGGTGCAGAAGGCGCGCGCGTACGCGCCGCCCGAGCCGACGAGTTCGGCAAGCAGATTGCCGATTTCGCCCAGGTCCGCCAGCCGGCGATTTTTGCCAGCCTCTACAAGGGCACCGAAGTCATGGCTCCTGAGGTCAAGCGTTTACAGAGCGCCTGTCCAGGCCTCAGCGAATCGGCGGCCGAGGAGGTGCTGGCGCAGGCCCATCCGGATGATCTGGCACAGTTCAGCTCAACCCGGCGCGTCCCGCTGCGCATGCTCGAGAAGGCGCGCTGGTATACCGACCAAGGCCGACAAGTGCGGGCTTACGCCGGTCTGCGCAGCGAAAATATCGCCTCGGCGGACAGCCGCCGTCTGGCCTTGCAAACGCTGCAAAACCTTCCGGGCTGGCCGAACAACCTGCGCCTGGAAGTTCGCGAGGGCAGTCGCCACGGGGCGCTGCTCGATAGCGTCGGCAGCGAGACGGCGCTGGAGAAAAAATACCTGATCAAACAAGGCCCGCAATTTCAGGCGTTCGATGAGCGTGGCGAAACGCTCAACAGCCTGCCGACAGCGGGCGACAACTTTTATGCCTCAGTCATGCACGCGTTGCCCGATGGCGCACGGCGCAGCCTGGGCGTGCCAGAGGTGAATCAATCGGCTGAGCTGCAACGCCGGATCATCGCTTACGCCGGTCAGCATCGTGGCGACGCGCCGGCGCTTCTGAAACCGCAGGCGAAATGGCTCAAGCCGCCTGCCCTGGTTAATAAATCCTTGATCGGCTATCCCGCCAGCGGGCGAGGCCCGAGCCTGGACCCGATCCTCAACGCACGGGTGCGCGATCTCTATCCGGGCATGAGCGAACAACAAGCCAACGGCTTCATTCTGGAGCAGTGGCAGGCGGGCAAGGACAGCAGAGCAATTGCCGAACTGTTGCAGGTCCGCCGGCAGGAATGGGTGCAACTCAACGCCGCACTGGACACCTGGGCGGGGCCGGCTGTAGCACCTTGGGAACGATCCGGCACTGATCACAAGCTGCGCACCGCGCAAGCCCTCAAGGATTGCTGGCGCAATGCGCCGATCGCCACGCAGACGGCCGGCGCCGATCGGCTTTCCATTAACAGCTACGACCCTTTGCCAGCGCTGGACGCGGATTTTTCACACGTACGTGACTTGACTGTTGGCGGGGGTGGGATGACCGATGCCAATGCCGATGCTTTTCTGAGCCGTTTCCCCAATCTGGAAAGACTGGTGCTGGGTGAGCGCGGGAGTCTGCTTGTTTCCCATATGATGTACGAACAGGCACTGACGAACCTGCCGTCGACAGTGACCCGCATGACCGCGCTGAGAAGCCTCAAATTCAGGACCTCTGCCGCGGCGATAGCCAATGAATTTTCCCGTCGGCTAGGCGCGCTGACTGCGCTTGAAACGCTTCATTTCAACTACGCGGGAACCGGTCCGCTAACGTCGGCGAACCTCGATCTTGCGCCATTGACGCACCTGCGAAAACTCACGATCGACGCGCCAGGCCTGGCGCAGTGGCCGGACTCGTTGCAAGCGCTTCCCGAGCTACAACGACTTGACCTTTCGCAGACCTCGATTGCCTCGATTCCGGATGCGCTCTATATCGGTCGGGAAAGACTCTGGGCGGGCCTGTCGCTGGACTGGTCGAGGTTTTCCTATGAGACGTTCCGGCCGGCCTATGAGTATGTCACCCGATATATGGGCTCATGGGGGCACCTGGTGGATGTCGACTTGATGGTTCGCCAATATTGCGCCGGCGAGCTTGAGTTTCTGACGGGCGAGTCCGGACATATCAACCCGTTGCCGCAAAGCATCATGAGTGCATGGGACACACCCGCGACCCGGCTCAAGGCGGTTATCGCCTTGCGTGCGGAACATACCGGGATTTTCCGCCAGTTTTATCAACCCACAACCTCCGGCGGCTTGCGTACGGCGTTACCGATACCGCGCTGGCAGGCGCAACCTGACGCCAGGGTGGTGCGTGCACTGGAGCGAAGCTGGCGCGCGGCCGTACGCAAACGCTACAGCCTGGAACCGGCTGCCCAGCCCGCCAATTCGATGGAGTGGAATGCTGGCATCAACCGTGATGATCCCACCGTATTCGAACTTCGCGACACCGCGTGGGTGCAGGGCGAGCCGTCCATCAGTGAGCTGCCACGATTGCCGGCGGGCACCTTTTCCAAGGTACAGACCGTGCGCCTGGACCGCCTGACAGTACCCGTCGAGCAGATTCGCGATTTCCTTCAGGCATTCAGCGGCACGCAGCACTTGGAGATCACCGCCAGCGGGCTGACGGAAGTTCCGATCCGTGCGGGTGACCTGGCGCAACTGACGCGCCTGGACCTGTCGTTCAATCGGATCATCGTCACGCCTGCGGTTCAGGCCCAGTTCAATGGCTTGAAGGGCCTTGAATATCTCAATGCGCGCCTGAATCAACTTACGGCCCTCGACGTCACGGCGATGCCCCGCCTCAAGGCTCTGAATCTAAGCTCCAACGGCCTCATGGCATGGCCGGCGGGCGCCGAAGGCCTGGCGCAATTGCAGTCGCTCGACCTGCGTTACAACAGCATCGCGACACTGCCGGAATCGGTGCTTGCCGACGATGAGCTGCTGCTCAAGACCAGCCTGAGCAGTAACCTCTTCAACCCTGATGGCGGAGCGGCTCTGGCGGCGGCACGGCAGCGTATCGAAACCACTAAAGGTTTGCCCGAGGGGGCCTTGAAACGCTTTGAATTGGAATCCGTATCGCTGCAGATGCCTGCCAACGACCCGCCATCGGACACTGCGCGGTCTCTCCTCAGGCATTTATTACCATTGCCTCGCCAGACTGGTGCGGCGCCCGGAGCCGAGAGTTTCGTCGATCGACTGCTGGATCTGCATCCGGTGATTGCCAGGGATCAGGCACTGCAATGGCTGGCGCAGCTACGCAACGAGGGGCTGACGGATGTGCAGATCGACGCCCGCTTAACGCAATGGGCACAGTCCGCTGAGTCACTGACGCGGCGGTTGAACGGCTGGATTTTTACCCGGGTTCCGGTGACGGGCGCGACCGCCGTGTCGGCGCAGAGTCGTCAGCTCGCCGCGCTGAAAATTCGCGAGTGCTGGCAGGACGGGTTGATCGGCGACACCCAAGAGGCTGGGCGCACGCTGGATCTCACGAGGCTGTACACCGGGGATTTGCCGTCGTTGTCGAGCGCGTTTGCTCGCGTGCGCACCTTGAATCTCACCGGCTGCGGATTCTCCGTAGAGAGTTTCAACGCGTTCTGCAGTGATTTTCCTGGGGTGACCCGCCTGGTTCTCAACGGTAACGTCCTGCGCGTGCTGCCGGACGCCATCCAGAACCTGGCCAGGCTCGAGCGCCTGGAGCTGAGCGGCAACAGTTTTGCGGACGCGCGAAGCGTGTACGCCAGTGCAGGTGCCGAGCGTCTGCGCTGGCTGGATCTGAGCCATAACCAATTGGATGAGTTCGAAGCGGGCGGGTTGCGCAGGCTCGAAACCTTGAAGCTTGACCACAATGGTCTGAATGACTGGCCAGACGGCGTACTCGAACTTCAGCATCTGCGCGCCCTGGACCTGAGGGGCAACGACATCCGACAGTTCCCGGACCGCTTGTTGGGCGGCAACCATGAAGGGCTGGTTGCAGGCACGGACTTGTCGGAAAACCCGCTGACGCTCAACAGCCTGGAGCAGCTCAGGGATTACAGCGCGGCGAACGCAGATCGTGACGTGATGGGCTACTCGAGAACGCAGCTGGACCGTGAAATAGAGCGATTGCAAGAAACGGACAGCACCTCCGGTTCCGATTCTGACTCGGACCTCGACAGCGATAGCGATGGCGACCAAGCGGGCGGCGCCAGGCGCGCTGACCCGCATGCCGGCGTCGAGGCGGGCGAGATCATCGAAAACCCGCAACAAGAGGTTGGCGCTGCGGCGATGGACATCTGGCTCACCCTCGCCCCTGACGATGTGCGAGTGGCGCGGCAAACGCTGTGGCGGCAACTGGCTCAAGAGGCCAACCATGAAGCATTTTTTCATTTGCTCTCGAGATTACCGGATACGCTCGAGTTCAAGCTGGCGGGCGCCGATCTGACTCAACGGGTGTGGCAGGTCATGCAGGCCGCTGGGGAAAATACCGAGTTGCGCGAGCTGTTGTTTATCGACGCCCAGACCCATTACACCTGCAGCGATGGACGAATCCTCTCGTTCAGTGAGTTGGAAACACGGGCTTACGAGTACACCGCGCTGCGCGATATTCCGCGGCATCGCCCGGAACAGCGAGGCCGGGCCCTGGTCGATCTGACGCGACGTCTGTTTCGCCTGGACAGGGTCGACAAGCTGGCGGAAGCCGCCGCGAAAAACAAAGACCGCGCGGAAATTCGCCTGCAATACCGAATCGCATTGGCTCGCGGCTGGCCGGACGGCCTGGAGTTGCCAGCGCAACCGGAGCATATGCTGTATGGCACGCCGATTCGCGGACAGAGACTGGAGACGGCCCGCGCCGCTGTTCTGGCAGACGAGGCGTCGGGTCTGTTTCTGGAGGACCTGATCGCCCGTGACTACTGGATTCGCTATCTGGAGGAGCGCTACGGCGAAACGTTCGCGGAGCTTGAGCGCGATGCCACCCGGCGTCAGGGAGAAATTGAAGATGCACATCTGGACTGGATCGACAACGAGGAGACGAATAGCCGTTACCTTGAAGCGCTGACGCGGTTTCAGATCGAACGAGCAGAAGCACGTACGCAGGCGCTCATGACGCTGTCTCGCGCAGAGTTGCAAGCACCGGCAACCCCGTCGTCACCGCAACCCGGCCCGTCACGGCGCCCGTGAGCGCGACGTTGAACAAGCCCGGGAGCACGCCGCTCCCGGGCCTGGCACACCTCAGTTGTCGTACCCCAGGTTCGGCGCCAGCCAGCGTTCGGTCACGCTCAGTTCCTGACCTTTACGCGAGGTGTAGCTCTGCACCTGGTCCTTGTCGATTTTGCCGACGGCAAAATACTGCGCCTGCGGATGGGCGAAGTACCAGCCACTGACCGCGGCAGCAGGGAACATCGCGTAGTGTTCGGTGAGGAACACGCCGCTGCGCCCGGCGCGCATCTCGGCCGCTTCCGGGTCGAGCAGGGTGAACAGCGCGGCTTTCTCGGTGTGGTCCGGGCAGGCCGGGTAACCGGGAGCGGGGCGGATGCCACGGTATTGCTCTTTGATCAGTGCATCGTTGTCCAGCGTCTCATCCTTGGCATAACCCCAATGCTCTTTGCGCACCTGCTGGTGCAGCCATTCGGCACAGGCCTCGGCCAAACGGTCGGCGAGGGCCTTGACCATGATCGAGTTGTAGTCGTCGCCAGCGTCCTGATAGGCCTTGGCGACTTCTTCGGCACCGATGCCGGCGGTGGTGATAAAGCCGCCGACGTAGTCGGTGATTTCGCTGTCCTTCGGCGCGACGAAGTCGGCGAGGCAGAAGTTCGGTTTGCCGTCGGTCTTGATGATCTGCTGACGCAGGTGATGCAGTTTGGCCATTGGCTTGCCGTCATCGTCGTACAGCTCGATGTCGTCTTCGTTCACCTGGTTGGCCGGCCAGAAACCGAACACGGCGCGGGCGCTGATCAGCTTCTCGTCGATCAGCTTGGCGAGCATCTCCTGGGCGTCCTTGTACAGCGCAGTGGCGGCTTCACCGACCACTTCGTCTTCGAGGATGCGCGGGAACTTGCCGGCCAGATCCCAGGAAATGAAGAACGGCGTCCAGTCGATGTACTCGGCCAGGACCTTGAGGTCGATGTTGTCCAGCACTTTGCTGCCGGTAAAGGTCGGTTTGACCGGCTGGTAGCTGGCCCAGTCGAACTGCGGTTTCTTGGCGATGGCGGCGGCGTAGCTCAGGCGCTCGGTGCGCGCGCTGCGGTTGGAGGTGCGCTCGCGAACATCAATATATTCCAGACGGTTTTTCTCGACGAAACCGGCCTTCAATTCCTTGGAGAGCAACTGCGTTGCCACGCCCACGGCGCGCGAGGCGTCAGTCACGTAGATCACTGCGTCGTTGCTGTACTTCGGCTCGATCTTCACGGCGGTGTGCGCTTTGGAAGTCGTTGCGCCACCAATCATCAGCGGCAGGTGGAAATCCTGGCGCTGCATCTCGCGAGCGACGTGGACCATTTCGTCCAGCGATGGCGTGATCAGGCCGGAGAGGCCGATGATGTCGCATTTCTCCTCTTTGGCGACCTGCAGAATTTTCTCGGCCGGCACCATCACCCCAAGGTCGACGATGTCGTAGCCGTTGCAACCGAGTACCACGCCGACGATGTTCTTGCCGATGTCGTGCACGTCACCCTTGACGGTCGCCATGAGAATCTTGCCCTTGGCCTCCGGCTTGTCGCCTTTTTCCAGTTCGATGAACGGGATCAGGTGAGCCACGGCCTGTTTCATCACCCGGGCGGATTTGACCACCTGCGGCAGGAACATTTTGCCAGCGCCGAACAGGTCACCGACGATGTTCATGCCGGACATCAGCGGGCCTTCGATGACTTCGATCGGACGGGCGAACGACTGGCGCGATTCTTCGGTGTCCTCGACGATGTGCGTGGTGATGCCTTTGACCAGCGCATGCTCCAGACGCTTGTTGACGTCCCAGTTGCGCCACTCTTCGGTCTCGGCTTCCTTGACGCTGCCGTCGCCCTTGTACTTGTCGGCGATGGCGAGGAGGGCGTCGGTGCCTTCCGGCGTGCGGTTGAGGATCACGTCTTCAACGGCGTCGCGCAGCTCGACCGGGATCTGATCGTAGATCTCCAGCTGGCCGGCGTTGACGATGCCCATGGTCAGGCCCGCGCGGATGGCGTGCAGCAGGAACACCGAATGGATCGCCTCGCGCACCGGGTTGTTGCCGCGGAACGAGAACGACACGTTGGACACACCGCCGGACGTCAGCGCGTACGGCAGTTCGTCGCGGATGTAGGCACAGGCATTGATGAAGTCCACGGCATAGTTGTTGTGCTCTTCGATGCCGGTGGCGACGGCGAAGATGTTCGGGTCGAAGATGATGTCTTCCGGCGGGAAGCCGACTTCGTTGACCAGAATGTCGTAGGAGCGTTTGCAGATTTCCTTTTTGCGCGCCTCGGTGTCGGCCTGGCCGGCTTCATCGAACGCCATCACCACCACGGCGGCGCCATAGCGCTTGCACAGTCTGGCGTGATGGATGAATTGCTCGACGCCTTCTTTCATGCTGATCGAGTTGACGATGCCTTTGCCCTGAATGCACTTGAGGCCGGCTTCGATCACTTCCCATTTCGACGAGTCGATCATGATCGGCACGCGCGAGATGTCCGGCTCGCCGGCAATCAGATTGAGGAAGGTCACCATGGCCTTCTTCGAATCGAGCATGCCCTCGTCCATGTTGATGTCGATCACCTGCGCGCCGGCCTCTACCTGCTGCAGGGCGACTTCCAGCGCTTCGGTGTAGTTGTCTTCACGGATCAGACGGGCGAATTTTGCCGAACCGGTGATGTTGGTGCGCTCGCCGACGTTGACGAACAGCGAGTTGCGATCGATGGTGAACGGCTCCAGGCCCGACAGGCGGCAGGCCTTGGGAATGTCCGGAATTTGCCGTGGCGCATAACCGGCGACCGCGTTGGCGATGGCTTCGATGTGGCCCGGCGTGGTGCCGCAGCAGCCACCGACAATGTTGAGGAAGCCGCTCTGGGCGAACTCTTCGATGACTTTGGCGGTTTGCGCCGGCAGTTCGTCGTACTCGCCGAATTCGTTGGGCAGGCCGGCGTTCGGGTGCGCGGAAACGTGGGTGCTGGCCTTGTTCGACAGCTCTTCCAGGTACGGGCGCAACTCGCTGGCGCCGAGGGCGCAGTTCAGGCCGACCGAAATTGGCTTGGCGTGGGCCACCGAGTTCCAGAACGCTTCGGTGGTCTGGCCGGACAAGGTACGGCCAGACGCATCGGTGATGGTCCCGGAAATCATGATCGGCAGTTCGATGTGCAGCTCTTCGAACACGCCCTGCACGGCGAAAATCGCGGCTTTGGCGTTGAGGGTGTCGAAGATCGTCTCGATCAGGATCAGGTCGGCGCCGCCCTCGATCAGGCCTTTGGTGGCTTCGGTGTAGTTCTCCACCAGCTCATCGAAGGTCACGTTGCGGTAGCCGGGGTTGTTGACGTCAGGCGACAGCGAGCAGGTGCGACTGGTAGGCCCGAGCACGCCGGCGACGAAACGCGGCTTGGCCGGGTTCTCGGCAGTCTTGGCGTCGGCGATCTTGCGTGCCAGCCGTGCGCCTTCTACGTTTAGCTCATACGCCAGCTCTTCCATGCCATAGTCGGCCATGGAAATGCGCGTGGCGTTGAAGGTGTTGGTTTCGAGAATGTCGGCGCCGGCGTCCAGATAGGCTTTTTCGATGCCGCCGATCACGTCGGGACGGGTGATCACCAGCAGGTCGTTGTTGCCCTTGACGTCGCTTGGCCAGTCCGCGAAGCGTTTGCCGCGGTAATCCTGCTCCTCGAGCTTGTAGCTCTGGATCATCGTGCCCATCCCGCCGTCGAGAATCAGGATGCGCTCTTTGAGGGCTTGCTTGAGAGCTTGAAGGCGGACGCTGCGATCGGACATGTGGACTACTCGGAAAGACCATTACGAAGGAACGGGATCATAACAAACCTGTGCGCTTTTAGAGCATGTTCGGCTTTTGCATGAATATCGCTCATGTTGGTACGGTCGTCATAACGGTAGAATCGCCGCCTTTTTTCACAATCGGGATCAGCAGCATGCCGTACCGCGTCATCAGTTTTTTGTTGCTGGTCCTGAGCGGGGGCGTTGCGGCGCAAGATCCTGCGATCTCGTCCTCCATTTCCTACAGCCGTGATATCCAACCGATCTTTACCGAGAAGTGCGTCGCGTGCCACGCCTGCTACGACTCGGCCTGCCAGCTCAACCTGGGCAGTGGCGAAGGCGCCGCCCGTGGCGCGAGCAAGATGCCGGTGTATGACGGCGAACGCACCCAGGCCGCGCCGACCACGCGACTGTTCTACGACGCGTTTGGCAAACGCGCCTGGCAGCAGAAAGACTTCTATTCGGTGCTCGATGCCCAAGGCAGCCAGGCCGCACTGATGGCGCGCATGCTGGAGCTGGGTCACAAAACGCCGCTAACGCCGAACGCCAAGTTGCCGCAAGACATTGTTCTGGGGCTCAACCGCAATAATCTGTGCGCGATGCCTGGCGAGTTCGACGCGTATGCCGGTGCGCACCCGAAGGAAGGCATGCCGCTGGCCGTCACCGGGTTGACCGATCAGCAATATCAGACTTTGCAGCGCTGGCTGGCGTCCGGTGCGCCGATTGACGAGCAAAACCTGGCGCCGAGCGCGCAAGAGGCTATGCAGATCGTGCAGTGGGAAAATCTGCTCAACGCCCCGGGCGCACGGCAAAGTCTGGTGGGCCGCTGGCTCTACGAGCACTGGTATCTGGCGCACATCTATTTCAAGGACGGCGCGCCTGGGCGTTATTTCCAGTGGGTGCGTTCGCGCACGCCGAGCGGCCAGCCGATCGACCTGATCGCCACCCGTCGTCCCAACGACGACCCGGGCACTCAGGTGTATTACCGCTTGTGGCCGGTGCAAGGGGTGATCGTGCACAAGACGCACATCACTTATCCGCTGAGCGCGGCGAAAATGGCGCGGATCAAAAGCCTGTTCTACAGCGGCAACTGGCAAGTCAGCGCGCTGCCGGGTTATGGCCCGCAGAGCCGGGCCAATCCGTTTGCCACATTCGAGGCGATCCCGGCGCAGGCGCGCTATCAGTTCATGCTCGATAACGCCGAGTATTTTGTGCGTACCTTTATTCGCGGGCCGGTGTGTCGTGGGCAGATTGCGACCGATGTGATCCGCGACAATTTCTGGGCGCTGTTCCAGGCCCCGGAACATGACTTGTACATCACCGATCCGAACTATCGCGGCCAGGCCACGCCGTTACTGGCCATGCCCGGGCAGAACGACGACGTTGGCAGCATCTTGAGCCTGTGGCGCAATTACCGCGACAAGCGCAACGAATACGAAGCCCTGCGCCGCGACAGCTACGCCGACCTGCCGGCGCCGAGCTGGTCGACCCTGTGGGCTGGCAACGACAATGCGCTGCTGAGCATCTTCCGCCACTTCGACAGTGCGTCGGTGACCAAAGGCCTGATCGGTGACGTGCCGCAGACGATGTGGCTGTTCGACTATCCGCTGCTGGAACGCACCTATTATCAGTTGGCGGTCAACTTCGATGTGTTCGGCAACGTCTCCCATCAGGCGCAGACGCGGTTGTATTTCGACCTGATCCGCAACGGCGCCGAGCAGAACTTCCTGCGCCTGATGCCGGCCGATTCCCGTGAGGACTACCTCAACGACTGGTATCAGAACAGCGGGCAATTGAAGATGTGGCTCGATTACGAAGCCATCGACGACGACAAGCCGACCGGGCTGAAACTCGACGATAAAAATCCGAAACGCGATTTTGCCCGGCAGTTGCTGGCGCGCTATGGCGATCTCAATGCCCGGCCGGATCCGATCAACCGCTGCGACGGCGCCTATTGCTCACGACCGAATATCGACCCGGCGCTGCAAAATGCCGAGCAGGCCTTGAGTCGTCTGGCCTCGCGTCCTGCCGCCGGCTTGCGGGTTATCGACCAGATGCCGGAAGCAACGATGCTGCGCGTCGAAACCGTTAACGGCAAACGCGAGGTCTACAGCCTGATGCGCAATCGTGCCCACAGCAACGTGGCGTTCCTGCTCGGCGAATCATTGCGCTATCAGCCGGGACTGGACACGTTGACGATCTATCCCGGCGTACTCAGCAGTTACCCGAACTTCATGTTCAACGTCCCGGCCGAGCAAGTGCCGGCCTTCGTCGATGCCATGGAAAACGCCAGAGACGCCAACCGTTTCGAGAAAATCGTCGAGCGTTGGGGGATTCGTCGCAGTCATCCGCAATTCTGGTTCTACTTCCACGACTTGAGCCAGTACCTCCATGAGACCGATCCCGTGGAGGAGGGCGTGCTGGATATGAATCGGTACGAGAACCTGTGAGCGATTACTACTGCTGCCATTGAAAAAATTGGCACAAACCTTGTAGGAGCGAGCTTGCTCGCGAAGCCCGGTCAGGCAACCTCCGCCTTGAATGTGCCACCGCTTTCGCGAGCAAGCCCGCTCCCACAGGGGATGCAGGGTGAACTATCGAGAATCTTTCCCGACAAAAATACTAGGACTTTGTCCGGCGCAATGATTGGCGTAAACTGCGCCCAAGCCTGCGAGGAGTTTCCATGACCGCTATTACCATTACTGACGCCGCCCACGATTACCTGGCCGATCTGCTCTCCAAGCAGAACACCCCGGGTATCGGCATCCGCGTCTTCATCACCCAGCCTGGCACCCAGTACGCCGAAACCTGCATTGCCTACTGCAAGCCGGGCGAAGAGAAACCCGAAGACACCGCGCTGGGGCTGAAGAGCTTCACCGCGTACATCGACTCGTTCAGCGAAGCGTTTCTCGATGACGCCGTCGTCGACTACGCCACCGACCGCATGGGCGGCCAGCTGACCATCAAGGCGCCTAACGCCAAAGTCCCGATGGTCAACGCCGACAGCCCGGTCAACGAGCGCATCAATTATTACCTGCAAACCGAAATCAACCCGGGGCTGGCCAGCCACGGCGGCCAGGTCAGCCTGATCGATGTGGTTGAAGACGGCATCGCTGTTCTGCAGTTCGGTGGCGGTTGCCAAGGCTGCGGCCAGGCCGATGTCACCCTGAAGGAAGGCATCGAGCGCACCTTGCTCGAACGTATCCCCGAACTCAAGGGCGTGCGCGACGTGACTGACCACACGCAAAAAGAAAACGCCTACTACTGAGTAAGGCGTTCCTGTGGCGAGGGAGCTTGCTCCCGCTGGATCGCGCAGCGATCCCAAACCGGACAAACCTTTCACCGTGGAAAGGCATAGTCTGGAGTGTGACTGCCTTGCAGTCAGGCGGGAGCAAGCTCCCTCGCCACAAACCTTCTTCAATGATGCCTTCGCGAGCAAGCTCGCTCCCACATTTGGAATGCGGTCAAATGTGGGAGATTCTATGGTTGTCCTCAAGCGATAACTGCCCCTTTCGATTGATATTCGCTCTGGTTTTTCATCAGGGCGAACGCTATGCGAGCGAGTTTGCGGCTGAGCATCACCAGCACCTGTGTAGTCGCTTTTCCACAGCTGCGATGATAGTTATAGAACTCCTTCCAGGCATTTGATCGGCAGGCTGACATAGCGGCGTTATGCAGTAATCGACGCACCTCCGAACATCCGCGCTTGGTTAAATATCTACGGCCATTTTTTTGCCCCGAGTCACTCACTCTCAGGTCCATGCCTAAAAACGCGATATAAGAGTCGCCGCTGGTAAAGTCCCCTCGGTTATATGCCGTAACCAAAGCAGTTGCAGTTAAAAAGCCTATACCTTCGATGGCCTGGCATCTGGCAACCTCTTCCAGCAAACCAGCTTCGCGCAAGACTTCCTTGAGTTTTTTCTGCACAAGTAAATCCAGCCGTTCTATAGATTTTATGAAAGTCGCGAACATGGCTTTCAAGCTGGCGTCATTTGCCCAGCTCTGGGTCAGGCTGGTTTTGGCCTGTATCAGCGAAGCTCTACGTCGTAAAAGGCTTTGCAGCTTGCCGTAGACTGCCGGAGGTGGGGTCCAAGGGCGTAAATCTTCGCCTTCGTTTTT
>NZ_JABWQS010000051.1:0-36222 GCF_014268545.1 Pseudomonas sp. SWRI81 | reverse complement strand
CGCGAATGCGGTGGATCAGTCAATGAAGATATTGGCTGATCCACCGCATTCGCGAGCAAGCCCGCTCCCACAGGAGATTTCATCCTGCCCAAAGAGTGCGGGCAGTCTGTTACTCAGCCTTCAGCGTTTTCACACCTTCGCTCGTGCCCAGCAACAACAAATCCGCCGGGCGCGCCGCGAACAGGCCATTGGTGACCACGCCGACAATGGCGTTGATCTGCGCTTCCAGCTCCACCGGGTTGGTGATCTGCAGGTTGAACACGTCGAGGATGATGTTGCCGTTGTCGGTCAGCACGCCTTCGCGGTACACCGGGTCGCCACCGAGTTTGACCAATTGGCGAGCGACGTGGCTGCGCGCCATCGGGATCACTTCCACCGGCAGCGGGAATTCACCGAGCACTGGCACCAGTTTGCTGGCGTCGGCGATGCAGATGAACGTCTTGGCCACGGCGGCGACGATCTTCTCGCGGGTCAGGGCCGCGCCACCGCCCTTGATCAGGTTCAGGTGCGCGTCGCTTTCATCGGCGCCGTCGACGTAAAACTCCAGGTCGCTGACGGTATTGAGCTCATACACCGGAATCCCGTGGCCCTTGAGGCGCGCGGCAGTGGCTTCGGAGCTGGCAACCGCGCCATCGAACGCGCCCTTGTGCTGGGCCAGGGCATCGATGAAGCAGTTGGCGGTGGAGCCGGTGCCGACGCCGACGATGCTCTTGTCATCGAGTTTCGGCAGGATGAAGTCGACGGCGGCCTGGGCTACGGCCTGTTTGAGTTGATCCTGGGTCATGCGGGCTCCGGAAGCGGGCAAGGGGTGGGCAGAAAGGCCGGCATTATAGGCCCCGCGGCGGTGCAGGGGGAAACACCCTGTGGCGAGGGGATTTATCCCCGTTCGGCGGCGCAGTCGTCGTAAAACCCAGGAACGCGGTGTAACTGAAAAAATGCAGGGGAGCGCTTCGCACTCCAACGGGGATAAATCCCCTCGCCACAATGGTGCTCACTCAAGAATGGCTTTCCAGACCTTAAAACCACCTGTTTAGTGTGGTCGTCCGGTTGAAAGCCGGGTTAGACTCCCCGGTCCCGCCCAACCCGCTCAGTGATGCTTTCCGATGCTCGAACAGTACGTCAAAAAGATCCTCACCTCGCGCGTTTATGACGTTGCCGTAGAAACCCCGCTGCACAACGCTCGCCAGCTCTCCGAGCGGCTGGGCAACGACATCTGGCTCAAGCGCGAAGACTTGCAGCCGGTGTTCTCGTTCAAGATTCGCGGCGCCTACAACAAGTTGACCCAACTGAGCGACGCAGAACGCGCCCGTGGCGTGGTCACTGCTTCGGCGGGCAATCATGCGCAGGGTCTGGCTCTGGCGGCGAAAGTGTTGGGCGTCAAAGCCACCATCGTCATGCCCAAGACCACTCCGGAAATCAAGGTTGAAGGCGTGCGCTCGCGCGGCGGCAAAGTCGTGCTGCACGGTGATTCGTTTCCCGAGGCGCTGGCCTACTCGCTGAAACTGGTCGACGAAAAAGGCTACGTCTACATCCATCCCTACGATGACCCGCACACCATTGCCGGGCAGGGCACCGTGGCGATGGAGATTCTGCGTCAGCACCCGCAACCCCTGGACGCGATTTTCGTCCCGGTCGGCGGCGGCGGGCTGATCGCCGGTATCGCCGCGTACGTCAAATATCTACGGCCAGACATCAAGGTGATTGGCGTCGAACCCGACGACTCCAACTGCCTGCAAGCGGCCATGGCCGCCGGTGAGCGCGTTGTCCTGCCGACCGTGGGCATCTTCGCCGACGGCGTGGCGGTGGCGCAGATCGGCCAGCACACCTTCGACATCTGCAAGGATTACGTCGATGAAGTGATCACCGTCAGCACTGACGAGATCTGCGCGGCCATCAAGGACATCTACGACGATACCCGCTCGATCACCGAACCTGCCGGCGCGTTGGGCGTGGCCGGGATCAAGAAGTACGTCGAGCAGCGCGGTGTCAGCGGCCAGACCTTTGTCGCCATCGATTCCGGCGCCAACGTCAACTTCGACCGCTTGCGCCACGTCGCCGAACGCGCCGAACTGGGCGAGGGTCGCGAGGCGATCATCGCTGTGACCATTCCCGAGAAGGCCGGCAGCTTCAAGGCCTTCTGCGAAGCCATCGGCAAGCGCCAGATCACCGAATTCAACTACCGCTACAACACCGGCAGCGAAGCGCACATCTTCGTCGGCGTGCAGACTCACCCCGACAATGACCCACGCAGCGCCTTGCTGGCGAGCCTGACCGAGCAGGGCTTCCCGGTGATCGACCTGACCGACAATGAGCTGGCCAAGCTGCACATCCGCCATATGGTCGGCGGTCGCGCGGCGCAGGTGGTCGATGAAGTGGTGCTGCGCTTCGAATTCCCGGAACGTCCGGGCGCGCTGTTCAACTTCCTCAACAAGCTCGGCGGGCGCTGGAACATTTCGATGTTCCACTACCGCAACCACGGCGCGGCAGACGGCCGCGTGGTCGCCGGCCTGCAAGTGCCCCATGACGAGCGTCATCTGGTGCCGGCGGCGCTGGCTGAAATCGGCTACCCGTACTGGGACGAAAGCGACAACCCGGCTTATCAGCTGTTTCTTGGCTGAGCGGCTACGCTGATGGGCATGGACCTACGGATGAGAACTGCATGGAAACCCTGACTACCCTGAAAGTCCTTCACGTCGCGGCGACCGTAGTCATACTCGCGAGCGGACTGGGGCTTGCCGCCCTGACCTGGCGTAATCGCAGCGAAGGGGCGGCCAGCACGATGCAGCGGCCCTGGCTGTTTATCTGGTGTTTGATGCTGATCGCTATGCTCAGCATGCCGTTCACTGGCTGGTGGCTGGTGCACCTGGTTGGCTGGCCGTTGGGGCAATTGTGGATCCTGGGGTCCAGCGTGATCTATGCCGTGGCCGCGTTCAGTGCGGTCTGGCTGCTGGTTCGGCTGAATCGGCTGTGGACAAGCGGAAAGGGCAATCGGACATTCAATCTGGCGCTGGCGATTGTCAGCGGCGTCGGATTTGTCGCCATAGCGGCGTTGATGGGGGCCAAACCGGTTTAAGGCTTGAGACCGCGTCGGCCCGATCGCGAGCAGGCTCACTCCTACATTTGAAATGCGTTCCCTTGTAGGAGTGAGCCTGCTCGCGATAGCGATGTCAGCCGCGCAACGAAATCACCGGCCAGCCACGCTTCTCGGCTTCGGCGCGCAAATTCGGATCCGGATCCACAGCGACGGGATTCGCCACCTGCTCCAGCAACGGCAAGTCATTCATCGAATCGCTATAGAAATAGCTGTCCTCAAGCGAATAACCAGTCTCTTCCAGCCAACGATTGAGCCGCGTCACCTTGCCTTCACGGAAGCACGGGATGTCAGTGCTGCGCCCGCTGTAGCGGCCATCGACCATCTCGCATTCGGTAGCGATCAGGGTTTCGACGCCCAGGCGCACGGCGATCGGTGCAGTGACGAAGCGGTTGGTCGCGGTGATGATCACCAATTTGTCGCCGGCGTCGCGGTGCTGCTTGAGCAATTCCAGCGCTTTGGGCAGCACAATCGGCTCGATGCAGTCGCGCATGTAATCGCTGTGCCATTGATCGAGCACAGCCATCTCGGTGCGGCCGAGAATTTCCAGGCAGAAGTTCAGGTAGGCGGCGTTATCCAGCTTGCCGGCCAGGTAATCCTGATAGAACTCGTCGTTGCGCGCCTTGTAGGCGATCGGGTCAAGGAAGCCGCGCTCGCACAGATAATCGCCCCAGGCGTGATCGCTGTCGCCGCCCAGAAGGGTGTTGTCCAAATCGAATAGAGCCAGGCGCATTGCAGTTACCCGCTGAAAAGTCGGTAAAAAGGCGACAAGAATACGGTCTTTTCACAAGAGTGCACATAAGGTAGGAACCTTCGTTGCCGCCTGATCAAGCTTTGTGGAACAATGCGGCGACATGCGTTTGCGAGGTTGTTGCCGTGATCGACCCCGATGGTTTCCGCCCCAATGTCGGGATCATTCTGACGAATGACGCCGGCCAGGTGCTATGGGCTCGCCGTATCAATCAGGACGCCTGGCAGTTTCCGCAAGGGGGCATCAACCCCGAGGAGACGCCGGAAGACGCCTTGTACCGCGAGCTGAACGAAGAAGTTGGCCTGGAACGTGAAGATGTTGAAATACTGGCCTGTACCCGAGGCTGGTTGCGCTATCGTTTGCCGCAACGTCTGGTGCGTACCCACAGCCAACCGCTGTGCATCGGCCAGAAACAGAAATGGTTTCTCCTGCGCCTGATCTCCAACGAGCAGCGGGTGCGGATGGATTTGACCGGTAAACCGGAGTTCGATGGCTGGCGCTGGGTCAGCTATTGGTATCCGTTGGGCCAGGTGGTGACATTCAAGCGCGAGGTGTATCGCCGCGCCCTCAAAGAGCTTGCCCCGCGCCTTTTAGCGCGCGACTGACGACGGAGTTCGACCCCGAGCCATGCTCAATACGCTGCGCAAGATCGTCCAGGAAGTTAACTCCGCCAAGGATCTCAAGGCGGCGTTGGGGATTATTGTGTTGCGCGTCAAAGAGGCCATGGGCAGCCAGGTCTGCTCGGTCTACCTGCTTGACCCCGAGACCAACCGCTTTGTCCTGATGGCCACCGAGGGCTTGAACAAGCGCTCGATCGGCAAGGTCAGCATGGCTCCCAACGAAGGTCTGGTCGGTCTGGTCGGCACGCGTGAAGAACCCCTGAACCTCGAGAACGCCGCGGATCACCCGCGTTATCGCTACTTCGCCGAAACCGGTGAAGAGCGTTACGCCTCGTTCCTCGGTGCACCGATCATCCACCACCGCCGCGTCGTCGGCGTGTTGGTCATCCAGCAGAAAGAGCGGCGCCAGTTCGACGAAGGTGAAGAAGCCTTCCTCGTGACCATGAGCGCGCAGCTCGCCGGCGTCATCGCCCACGCCGAGGCCACCGGCTCGATCCGTGGTCTGGGCCGTCAGGGCAAAGGCATACAGGAAGCCAAGTTCGTCGGCGTGCCGGGTTCACCGGGTGCTGCCGTCGGTACTGCGGTGGTCATGCTGCCGCCGGCGGATCTGGACGTGGTGCCGGACAAGCCCATCACCGACATCAACGCTGAGCTGGCGCTGTTCAAGACCGCCATCGAAGGCGTGCGCGCCGACATGCGCGCGTTGTCCGCCAAGCTGGCGACCCAGTTGCGTCCGGAAGAGCGCGCGCTGTTCGATGTCTACCTGATGATGCTCGACGATGCCTCGCTGGGCAGCGAAATCACCACCGTGATCAAGACCGGCCAGTGGGCGCAGGGCGCGCTGCGTCAGGTGGTCACTGAGCACGTCAACCGTTTTGAACTGATGGACGACGCCTACCTGCGTGAGCGCGCCTCGGACGTCAAGGACCTTGGTCGCCGCCTGCTCGCCTATTTGCAGGAGGAGCGCCAGCAGAACCTGGTCTACCCGGAAAAAACCATTCTGGTCAGCGAAGAGCTGACCCCGGCAATGCTTGGCGAGGTGCCGGAAGGCACGCTGGTCGGTCTGGTCTCGGTACTCGGTTCGGGTAACTCCCACGTCGCGATTCTCGCCCGGGCCATGGGCATTCCGACGGTAATGGGCCTGGTTGACCTGCCGTACGCCAAGGTCGACGGCATTGAAATGATCGTCGACGGCACCCGTGGCGAGGTCTACACCAACCCGAGCGAAGTGCTGCGCAAGCAGTTTGCCGAGGTCGTCGAAGAAGAGAAACAACTGGCGCTGGGTCTCGACACCCTGCGCGACTTGCCGTGCGTGACCCTCGACGGCCACCGCATGCCGCTGTGGGTCAACACCGGCCTGCTCGCAGACGTGGCGCGGGCGCAGAAGCGTGGCGCCGAAGGGGTCGGTCTGTACCGCACCGAAGTGCCGTTCATGATCAACCAGCGCTTCCCGAGCGAGAAGGAGCAACTGGCGATCTACCGCGAACAGCTCGCCGCGTTCCACCCGCAGCCGGTGACCATGCGCAGCCTCGACATCGGCGGTGACAAGTCGCTGTCGTACTTCCCGATCAAGGAAGACAACCCGTTCCTGGGCTGGCGCGGTATCCGCGTCACCCTCGATCACCCGGAAATTTTCCTGGTGCAGACCCGCGCGATGCTCAAGGCCAGCGAAGGCCTGAACAACCTGCGGATTCTGCTGCCGATGATCTCCGGCACCCACGAACTCGAAGAAGCCCTGCACCTGATTCACCGTGCCTGGGGCGAGGTGCGCGACGAAGGCACCGACGTGCCGATGCCGCCGATCGGGGTGATGATCGAAATTCCCGCAGCCGTTTACCAGACCAAAGAACTGGCGCGGATGGTCGACTTCCTGTCCGTCGGCTCCAACGACTTGACCCAGTATTTGCTGGCGGTCGATCGCAACAACCCGCGGGTGGCCGATCTCTACGACTACCTGCACCCGGCGGTGCTGCAAGCCCTGCAAACCGTGGTGCGCGACGCTCATGCCGAAGGCAAACCGGTGAGCATCTGCGGCGAAATGGCCGGTGATCCGGCGGCGGCGGTGCTGCTGATGGCGATGGGCTTCGACAGCCTGTCAATGAACGCCACCAACCTGCCGAAGGTGAAATGGATGTTGCGCCAGGTCAATCTGAGCAAGGCCCAGGCGTTGCTGGCTGAGCTGATGACCATCGATAACCCGCAAGTTATCCACAGCTCACTGCAGTTGGCGCTGAAAAATCTCGGCTTGGCCAAGATGAATCCGCCGGTGGTCACCAAGGCCCTCTAGTCGCTGATGGGTCTGTGGCGAGGGAGCTTGCTCCCGCTGGAGTGCGAAGCGCTCCCAATCGGGCCAATGTCATCACATTTGTCTGTTGCGACTGCTGCGCAGCCGAGCGGGACGGTGCGACGATTCGACAAGCCTCCCTCGCCCCACATTGATGTCGCTTCAAATAGTGATCTCCACCTCACCCAAGTGCCCGCCATACGGCCCAAAACTGCGCTCCACCATCCGCCGCGTCCCGTCCGCCTGCACAATCAACGCCGTACTCGCTCGCGTCCCGTAACTCTGACTGGCAATGAATACACTCGACAGCAGCGATTCTGTCGCCAGCCCCACCCCGGTGTTCGGCAACTCGGCCTCCGGCGCGGTCTGCGCATCGCTCAACAACGCCAACAGCCGCTCCGGCTGCGGATCGTCCAGCACCGCGTTCAACGCAGCCTTGGCCTTGAGCAGTTTAGGCCACGGCGTATCCAGCCCCGCGTTGGATAACCCATAAATCCCAGGCTCAAGCATCACCGGCTCCGACGCCCGCGCATTGAAGTGCCACAGCTCATGGGCATTGCCGAGCAACAGGTTGAACCCGGCGTACTCCGCCGAACGACCGACCACATCGCGCAAATAATCATCAATCGACAGATCATCCACGAGAAACCGCGCCACTAGTTCGCCACGGGATTTGGCCGCCGGCGGCTGCTGCGGATCGCGGATATTCGTTAGCGCAGCAAAGCGCCCGTTGGCACCAATTCCCAGCCAAGTGCCGCCAGCTTCCAGATCACGCCCAGCCCGTACCTGCGGCGCTTCCGACCACGGCGCCAGCGGCAGGCTTGGCCGGGCGTAGAATTCGTCACGGTTGGCCGCGACGATCAGCGGCAGGGCATGGCCCGGGCGCCAGGCGAAAACAATCAGGCACATAAGGTGGTCCTTGTGTGATTTTTGCTCACTCTACGCATCCGGCGCCCGTGCATCCATCGCCAGTGGAGCAGAAGGCCGCGCATCCGTTACCATGCCGCTCCTGTTTCGGGGATGCGTCTGGGAGAAGGACATGGAATTTCTGCTCTATCTGGCGCTGGGCGCCTGCGCAGGCGTGCTGGCCGGGCTGTTCGGGGTTGGCGGCGGGATCATTATTGTCCCGGTGCTGGTGTTCAGTTTCACCTTGCAAGGCTTCGACCCGTCGATTCTCACGCATCTGGCGGTCGGTACCTCGCTGGCGACGATCATTTTCACCTCGGTCAACGCCGTTCGTGAACATCACCGTCGGGGCGCGGTGCGCTGGCCGATCTTCATGTGGATGACCGTGGGCATTCTGCTCGGCGCCGGGTTCGGTGCCTTGACCGCCGAGGCAATCTCCGGGCCGAACCTGCAAAAGATCATCGGCGTGTTCGCCCTGGTAATAGCCGTGCAATTGGCGCTGGATGTCAAACCCAAGGCCAGCCGAACGGTGCCGGGTAAACTCGGTCTGACCGTGGCCGGCAGCGTCATTGGCTGGGCGTCGGCGATTTTTGGCATCGGTGGCGGTTCGCTGACCGTGCCGTTCCTGACCTGGCGCAGTGTGCCGATGCAGCAAGCCGTGGCGACCTCGTCGGCCTGCGGTCTGCCGATTGCCTTGGCCAGTGCATTAAGTTTCATGATTCTGGGGTGGCACGATCCGTTGTTGCCGGCCCATAGTCTCGGTTTTGTGTATTTGCCGGCATTGCTGGGCATCGCCCTGACCAGCATGGTGTTCGCCCGTCTCGGCGCGCGTCTGGCGCACAGGTTGTCGCCGCGCTTGCTGAAGCGGCTGTTCGCCGCGTTGCTGTTTTGCGTAGGTTTGAGCTTCCTGCTTTGATCGCGCGGCAATCCTGGCTTAATCCTGAGGTGGCAGCGTCGCCCGGGAATTTTCGCTTTCAACTCTAACGAGGAGTCGCAATGCTGCCTTACCCGCAGATCGACCCGGTGGCCCTGGCCATCGGTCCGCTGAAAATCCACTGGTACGGTCTGATGTACCTGATCGGCATTGGCGGCGCGTGGCTGTTGGCGTCGCGTCGGCTCAACCGCTTCGACCCAACCTGGACCAAGGAGAAGCTCTCCGATCTGGTGTTCTGGTTGTCGATGGGCGTGATTGTCGGCGGCCGTCTGGGCTATGTGCTGTTCTACGATCTGAGCGCCTACCTGGCCAACCCGACGCTGATTTTCGAGGTGTGGAAGGGCGGCATGTCGTTCCATGGCGGTTTCATCGGCGTGATGCTGGCGGCATTGTGGTTCGGCAAGCGCAATGGCAAGTCGTTCTTCCAACTGATGGACTTCGTCGCGCCGATGGTGCCGATCGGTCTTGGCGCCGGGCGCATCGGCAATTTCATCAACGCCGAGCTGTGGGGCAAGGCCACCGACGTGCCGTGGGCGATGGTGTTCCCGCCGTTCAGCGATCCGGCGCAACTGCCGCGTCATCCCTCGCAGCTGTATCAGTTTGCCCTCGAAGGCGTGGCGCTGTTCCTGATCCTCTGGCTGTTCTCGCGCAAACCGCGCCCGACCATGGCCGTTTCCGGGATGTTCGCGTTGTTCTATGGCATCTTCCGTTTCATCGTCGAGTTCGTCCGCGTCCCGGACGCCCAGTTGGGTTATCTCGCGTGGAACTGGCTGACCATGGGCCAGGTGCTGTGCGTGCCGATGATTGTCGGCGGGCTGTTCCTGATCTGGCTGGCCTATCGTCGCGCACCGGCAGCGCCGCTCGCCCCGACGGCTTAAACTACGAACCCCGGCGCGCGACGCCGGGGCTCAAAGGACACAGGTAACTCATGAAGCAATATCTCGAACTGGTCTCGCACGTCATCCAGAACGGCACCAAACAGGCCAACCGCACCGGCATCAACACCATCAGTTTCCCCGGGGCGATGCTGCGTTTCGATCTGCAGGAAGGCTTCCCGGCGATCACCACGCGCAAGATGGCCTTCAAATCCGCCATCGGCGAGATGTGCGGCTTTCTGCGTGGCGTGAACAACGCCGCGCAATTCCGCGCGCTGGGCTGCAAGGTCTGGGACCAGAACGCCAACGAAAACGCGCAATGGCTGGCCAACCCGTTCCGTCAGGGCGACGACGACCTCGGCGAAATCTACGGCGTGCAATGGCGCAAATGGCCGGCGTACAAGCAGATCCCGCTGAGCAACACTGCCGCCATCAAACAAACCTTGAGCAACGGCTACAAGCAGATTGCCCAAGGCGAAGAAGACGGTCAGGCCTACGTGGTGCTGTACAAAGCCATCGACCAGGTACGCCAGTGCGTCGACACGATCATCAACGATCCGGGCAGCCGCCGCATCCTGTTCCACGGCTGGAACTGCGCCCAGCTCGATGAAATGGCCCTGCCGCCGTGCCATCTGCTGTACCAGTTTCACCCGAATGTCGAGACCAAAGAGATCTCGCTGACCCTGTACATCCGCTCCAACGATCTGGGGCTGGGCACGCCGTTCAACCTCACCGAAGGCGCCGCGCTGCTGAGTCTGATCGGTCGCCTGACCGGCTATACGCCGCGCTGGTTCACCTATTTCATCGGTGATGCGCATGTCTACGAAAACCACCTGGACATGCTCAACGAACAGCTCAAGCGCGAGCCGTTTGCCATGCCGAAGCTGAAGATCTCCGACCGCGTGCCGGAGTTTGCCAAGACGGGTGTGTATCAGCCGGAGTGGCTGGAGTGGGTCGAGCCGAGCGATTTCTCGCTGGAAGGCTATGAGCACCATGCTCCAATGACCGCGCCGATGGCGGTCTGACAGGCAGTACATGAACCTGTGGGAGCGAGCCTGCTCGCGAAGAGGGCGTGTCAGTCATAGATGGGTCGACTGATACACCGCTTTCGCGAGCAAGCCCGCTCCCACATTGGGGTCTGTGCGTTTCTTAGTGGCCGTGACTGCGGCCTACGTGGGAATGCTCAACCTCTGTCGCAACAACCCCGCCACTCACTTCCAGCCGCTGCAAAATCCCGCATTGATCCGCCTCCGGCCCTTCGCCGCAACGCTGGCGCAGCTCGAGCAGTTGTGTCTGCAAGGCCAGTAACCCGTCAATGCGCGCCTTCACGTGTTGAATATGCTCGTCGATCAACGCGTTGACGCTCTCGCACTGATCCTGCGGGCTGTCGCGCAGGGCGAGCAGGCTGCGGATTTCTTCGAGGGTCATGTCGAGGGTGCGGCAATTGCGGATGAAGGTCAGGCGCTCGGCGTGGGCCTGGGTGTAGACGCGGTAGTTGCCGTCGCTGCGGGCCGGTTCCGGCAGCAGGTTTTCGCGCTCGTAGTAGCGGATGGTTTCTACGGCGCAGTCGGTGAGTCTGGCCAGTTCTCCAATCTTCATCGCGGCAATCTCCAAAAGGGTGCTTGACCCTATAGTGGCTACAGGGTCTTTACTTTGCAACAGGCACCTTCATGGACGCGACCAATGAGCGATTCCCTGCACACCCACAAACCCGGCGACGGGTACGACCACAGTCATAAAGCGCAGCCCGTGCATAAACATGCGCATGGCGGCGACTCTTGCTGTGGTTCGAAAGCCGCTGCGCCGGCCCCGGTTCATTCGCACGAAGACGCCTGCTGCTCGTCGAAAGCCGCAGCGCCCGCGCGGGTGCAACTGAGTGAAAAGACCAGCGCCGATGCGCGGCTGAGCAGTTTCCGCATCGAAGCCATGGATTGCCCGACCGAGCAGACGCTGATCCAGAACAAGCTCGGTAAACTGGCCGGCGTGCAGCAGCTGGAATTCAACCTGATCAACCGTGTACTCGGCGTGACCCATAATCTGGCGGACACCGCACCGATCACGGCGGCGATCAAATCCCTCGGCATGCACGCCGAACCCTTGGAGGCGGGCGTCGACGCGCCGGCCCCGACGCCAGTGAAAAAGCACTGGTGGCCACTGGCGCTGTCTGGCGTGACCGCGCTGGCAGCCGAAGTTATCCACTTCACCAACGCCGCGCCGGACTGGGTGGTGGCGGTCGTAGCACTGGTGTCGATTCTTAGCGGTGGCCTCGGCACTTACAAAAAGGGCTGGATCGCCCTGAAGAACCGCAACCTCAACATCAATGCATTAATGAGCATCGCCGTAACGGGCGCAATCCTCATTGGCCAATGGCCAGAAGCGGCGATGGTGATGTTCCTCTTTACCGTTGCCGAGTTGATCGAAGCGCGCTCGCTGGACCGCGCGCGCAATGCGATCAGCGGTCTGATGCAGATGACCCCAGAGCAGGCGACGGTGTTGCAGGCCGACGGCAACTGGCTCGAACAAGAGGTGAAAAGCGTTGAACTCGGCGCCCGTGTGCGGGTGAAGCCCGGCGAGCGCATCGCCCTCGACGGCGAAGTAGCCAGTGGCAGCTCGACCATCGACCAGGCGCCGATCACCGGTGAAAGCCTGCCGGTAGAGAAGACCATCGGCGACAAAGTCTTTGCCGGTACCATCAACCAGGCCGGTTCGCTGGAGTACACAGTTAGCGCCGCAGCCAACAACTCGACCCTGGCGCGGATCATTCATGCCGTTGAACAGGCCCAGGGCGCGCGGGCACCGACCCAGCGCTTCGTCGATCAATTCTCGAAAATCTACACGCCCGTGGTGTTCGTCTTTGCCTTGGCCGTGGCGATCGTACCCCCCTTGTTCATGGGCGCTGCGTGGTTCGACTGGATCTACCGCGCGCTGGTGTTGCTGGTGGTCGCCTGCCCATGTGCGTTGGTAATTTCCACGCCGGTGACCATCGTCAGCGGTCTTGCTGCGGCGGCGCGCAAAGGCATTCTGGTCAAGGGCGGCGTGTACCTGGAGGGCGGTTTCAAGCTCGATTACCTGGCGCTGGATAAAACCGGGACGATCACCCACGGCAAACCGGTGCAGACCGACTACCTGTCGCTCGACCCGACCGCCGATGCCACAGCGCCGGCAATTGCCGCTGCCTTGGCCGGGCGTTCCGATCACCCGGTGTCGCTGGCCATCGCCAGCGCCGCTGTGGATAAAAATCTTGAAGTGCTCACTGTGGATAACTTCACAGCGCTTGGCGGTCGCGGCGTCAAAGGTGAGATCAACGGCCAGACCTATCACTTGGGCAACCATCGTCTGGTCGAAGAACTGGGGCTGTGTTCGCCGCAGCTGGAAGAAAAGCTGTTTGCGTTGGAGAAACAGGGCAAATCAGTGGTGTTGCTGTTGGACCCGTCCGGCCCGTTGGCGCTGTTTGCAGTGGCCGACACCGTCAAGGAAACCAGTCGCGAGGCGATTCGCCAATTGCATGAACTGGGGGTGAAAACCCTGATGCTCACCGGCGACAACGTCCATACCGCCCAAGCGATTGCCGCCCAAGTCGGTATCGACGAGGCGCGAGGCGACTTGCTGCCGACCGACAAACTGCAAGCCATCGAAAATCTGTACAAGCAGGGCCACCGAGTCGGCATGGTCGGTGACGGCATCAACGACGCTCCGGCACTGGCCCGCGCCGAGATTGGTTTCGCCATGGCTGCGGCCGGCACCGATACGGCGATTGAAACCGCGGATGTCGCCCTGATGGATGATGATCTGCGCAAGATCCCGGCATTCATCAGCCTGTCGCGCAACACGGCCAGCATCTTGAAACAGAACATCGCCCTGGCTTTGGTGATCAAGGCGATCTTTCTTGGGGTAACCTTCGCCGGGCTCGCCACCATGTGGATGGCGGTGTTCGCCGACATGGGCGTGAGCCTGCTGGTGGTGTTCAACGGTTTGCGTCTGCTGCGCAAATAAACGATGAGGGATGGTTGTGCTGAGTGCCGAGCTGAAAGCGTTTTACAGGGTCGCCCGCCTGGGTAGCATCACGCTGGCGGCGAAGAAGCTCGGCCTCAGCCAACCGACCGTGACCACGCAGATCCGTAACCTGGAGAGCCAGTATTCGGTGGAGTTGTTCTACCGTGGCGGCCGCCGCCTGAGTGTCAGCGATGAAGGTGCGCGCCTGCTGCCGATGGTCAAAGCGCTGTTGCAGCAAGAGGCGGACATCGAGTTCTTTCTGCGCAACAGCGGCCAGGTGCAGGGCACGCTGCGCATTGCCGCCACCGCGCCGTATTACATCCTTGATCTGGTAAAAACCTTTCGCGAGCGTTTGCCGCAGGTGGAAGTGTCGGTGGAAATCGGCAACTCGCAGCAGGTACTCGAAGCGCTGGAGGATTATCGCGTCGACGTGGCGGCATCGTCACAGTTGCTCGACGACGCGCGGTTGATTCGCCGCGTGCTCGGCACCGATCCGCTGGTGCTGGCGGTGCACCGCAATCATCCGCTGGCGGCGCAGCAGCATGTGACATTGAGTGCTTTGGCCGGGCATACGCTGTTGATGCGCGAATCGGGTTCGACCACGCGGCGGCTGACTGAAGAGTTGCTGGCCAGTGCCGGGGTGAGCTTCGGGCCGCTGCTGGAGATCGGCAGCCGCGAGTCGATCCGCGAGGCGGTGCTGCGCAATATTGGCATCAGCATCATTGCCCGCCAAGAAGTGCCGCACGATCCGCAACTGCGCGTGCTGTCCATCGAGAATGCGCCGCAGATTCCGGAGTATCTGTATTGCCTCAAGGAGCGCAAAGGGGCGCGGTTGCCGGCGGCATTCCTCGGCTTGGCCCAAGAGATGTCCCCGGCCTGAATTTCGAGTGTGCCGACTGGCCCCATCGCGAGCAGGCTCACTCCTACAGGGGAACGCATTCCAACTGTAGGAGTGAGCCTGCTCGCGATGGGGCCAGGGCGGGCAACGCTTCATTTGAACCAAAAACCCCGAATACCACTATCAGCCGTTTTTGCCTCACTGCCACATGACGGACGCATTACAGCTCTAGGATTGGCCCCATCTGCTTGATGAGGTTTGTCCATGAATCCTGCCTTCGCCACTGCCCTGACCCATCCCGGCGCGCCGATGAAAGTGCGCGGCGTGCAAAAGCGCTTCGGCGCCTTCACCGCGCTGGATAACGTCTCCCTTGATGTCGCCGCCGGTGAACTGGTGTGTCTGCTCGGCCCGTCGGGCTGTGGCAAGACCACGCTGCTGCGTTGCATCGCCGGGCTGGAGAAGCAGGACAGCGGCGAGTTGTACCTGGGCGAGCGCGACGTTTCGCACCTCGCCCCGCAGGCCCGGGATTACGGCATTCTGTTCCAGTCCTACGCGCTGTTCCCCAATCTGACCGTCGAAGCGAACATTGCCTACGGCCTCGCCGGCAGCGGTCGCGACGAAGTGCGCCGTCGCGTCGGTCAGATGCTGGAACTGGTCGGCCTCAGCGGCAGCGAGAAAAAGTACCCCGGGCAATTGTCCGGCGGCCAGCAACAGCGCGTTGCCCTGGCCCGAGCGTTGGCGCCGGCCCCGTCGCTGCTGTTGCTGGATGAACCGATGTCGGCCCTCGACGCGCGGGTCCGCGAGCATCTGTGCACCGAACTGCGCCAGCTGCAACGCAACCTCGGCATCACCACCCTGATGGTCACGCACAATCAGGACGAAGCGATGCTGATGGCCGACCGCATTGCGGTGATGAACAACGGCCGCGTCGAGCAATACGCCACCCCGCAGGAAATTTACAACCGTCCGGCCACGCCGTTTGTTGCCGAGTTCGTCGGGCAGGGCAACTGGCTGCCGTTCCAGCGCAGCAGTGACAGCCACGCCCAGGTCGGCGGCATGAATCTGCGCCTGGCCGATGGCAGTGTGCAGAGCGCGTCGGGTCGACTGTTTTGCCGCCCGGAGGCGATCAACGTCAATCCGCTGGTGCACGAAGAAAACCTGTTCCCGGCCAAGGTTCGCGAGATCACCTTCCTCGGCAACCGCTGCCGCATGAGCTTCGAACTTGATCAACTGCCGGGCCATGCGCTGCTCGCCGAATTGGCGCCGGAAGCCATGCCACGCCTCGGCGCCCAGCAGATCATGGTCGCCTTGCCGCCGCGCAGCTTGCAGGTGTTCGCCTGATGAGCGCCCCGATCGCCTTGCCGCTGCCGGACAAGCGGATACGGCCGACGTCCCGCGCCGAGATCGGCGATCGCCTGTTCGTGGTCGGCGGCAAAATACTCCTGCTGGTATTGCTCGGCCTCGCCGTACTGCTGCCATTGCTGGCAATCTTCTGGCGCGGCTTCAGCAATGACGCCGGGCAGGGCGGTGGCTGGCTCGCGGCGAAAACACTGGTGACCAGCGCAAATTTCCACTGGCTGCTCGGCAACAGCCTGAAAGTTTCCCTCAGCGTCGCCGCCATCGTCGTACCGCTGGCTTACCTGTTTGCCTACGCGCTGCAACGCACGCTGATTCCGGCCAAAGGCATCTGGCGCGGGATTTCCCTGCTGCCGCTGATGGCGCCGTCGATGCTGCCGGGGATTGCGCTGGTCTATCTGTTCGGCAACCAGGGCCTGCTGCGCGGGCTGCTCTCGGACAATATCTACGGGTTCTGGGGGATTGTGCTGGGCGAGGTGATTTATACCTTTCCCCATGCGCTGATGATTTTGCTCTCGGCGTTGTCGCTGGCCGATGCGCGTCTGTTCGACGCTGCGTCGAGCATGGGCGCCAGTCCGGCCAAGGCGTTTCGCAGCATCACCTGGCCGGCGACGCGCCAAGCGGTGTTTGCCGCGTTCTGTCTGGTGTTCACCCTGACCATCACCGATTTCGGGGTGCCGGTGGTGGTCGGTGGCGACTATCAATTGCTGGCGCTTGAGGCCTACAAAGCCGTGGTCGGTCAGCAGCAATTCGGGCGCGGCGCGTTGATCGGCATGGTGTTGCTGCTGCCGGCATTATTCAGTTTTGGCGTCGATGCCTGGCTGCGTCGTCGACACGGCGATTCCATGAGCGGACGCGCACAGGTGTTCAAACCGTTGCCGTCCAAGCTGCGCGATGGTTGCTACCTGGCGATTGTCTTGTTGAGCAGCGCCGCGCTGTTGCTGGTGTTCGGCATGGCGGTGTTCTCATCGTTGGTGAAATTCTGGCCATACAATCTGTCGCTGTCGCTCAACCACTATCAGTTCAACGAGACCGCCGGCGGTGGCTGGCTCGCCTACAGCAACAGTTTGAAGATGGCGTTAGGCACGGCACTGATCGGCAGTGTGCTGATCTTCACCGGCGCCTATCTGATGGAGAAAACCCGCACCCAACCCGGGCTGAACCTGACCTTGCGCATGCTCAGTTTTGTACCGATGGCGGTGCCGGGTTTGGTACTTGGCTTGGGCTACGTGTTCTTCTTCAATCTCAGCGGCAACCCGTTGCACGTTCTATACGGGACGATGACGCTGCTGATCGTCTGCACCATTGCGCATTATTTGACCACCGCGCAAATGACCGCGACCACCGCGCTGCGCCAGCTCGACGCCGAGTTCGAAGCCGCCGCGCTGTCGCTCAAGGCGCCGCTGTACCGCCACTTCCTGCGTGTGACCGTGCCGATCTGCCTGCCGGCGCTGCTGGATATCGTGCGCTACCTGTTCGTCTCGGCGATGACCACGGTGTCGGCGGCGATTTTCCTCTACAGCCCCGACACCATCCTTGCCGCAGTGGCGGTGCTGAACATGGACGACGCCGGCAACGTTGGCGGCGCGGCGGCGATGTCGACTCTGATTCTGTTCACCTCGGCGGGCGTGTCGCTGCTGCTGGCGTGGGCTTCGCGCGGCTTGCTGCGCCGTTCCCAGGCCTGGCGGCAAACCGCGCCCGGTCACTGAAATCACACCTTCAACGCTCAAGACAGGAATCCGCTCATGTTCAAGCCTATGGCCCTGGCCGCTGCTGCGCTCGCGACGTTCAGCCTGAATGCCTTCGCGGCCAAAACCGAGTTGACGGTGTACACCGCCCTCGAAGCCGAGCAACTGAAGTCCTACAAGGAAGCCTTTGAAAAGGCCAACCCGGACATCGGGATCAAATGGGTGCGCGATTCCACCGGAATCATCACCGCCAAACTGCTGGCTGAAAAAGCCCGGCCTCAGGCGGATGCGGTGTGGGGCCTGGCGGCGTCCAGCCTGGCGATTCTTGATCAGCAAGGCATGCTGCAAAGCTATGCGCCGAAGGATCTGGACAAGATCGGTGCGAACTACCGCGCCGCCGCCAACCCTCCGGCGTGGGTCGGCATGGATGTCTGGGCCGCGACGATCTGCTTCAACACCGTCGAAGCCGAGAAGCAGGGGCTGACCAAGCCAGTGAGCTGGCAGGACCTGACCAAACCTGAGTACAAGGGCAAGATTGTCATGCCCAACCCGGCCTCGTCCGGCACCGGTTTTCTCGACGTCAGCGCCTGGCTGCAAACCTTCGGCGAGCCGCAGGGCTGGGCCTATATGGACGGTCTGCACCAGAACATCGGCCAGTACGTTCACTCCGGTTCCAAGCCTTGCAAACTGGCGGCAGCGGGCGAGTTTCCAATCGGCATATCCTTTGAGTACCCAGCCGTACAGTTGAAGCGCCAGGGTGCGCCGCTGGACATCATCCTGCCGAAGGAAGGCCTGGGCTGGGAGATCGAAGCGACAGCGGTGATCAAAGGCACGCCGCATGAAGAAGCGGCGCAGAAGCTGGCTGATTTTTCGGCGAGTGCCGAGGCGATGGATTTGTACAAAGAAAACTTCGCCGTGCTCGCCCAGCCGGGGATCGCCAAGCCGCAGACCGAATTGCCGGCCGATTATGAGCAGCGCCTGATCAAAAATGACTTTGCCTGGGCGTCGAAGAACCGCGACGCGATCCTGGCTGAATGGCGCAAGCGCTATGACGGCAAGTCCGAGAAAGTGGCTGCCAAGTAAATCTTCGCAGGCTGACAGGGCCTCATCGCGAGCAGGCTCACTCCTACAATTGGAATGCGTTCCCCTGTAGGAGTGAGCCTGCTCGCGATGGCGGTTCTGAATTCAGGAAAAATCCAAATGACACACCCCAAAGACCTGCTCATCGTCGGCGCCGGCATCCTCGGCCTCTCTCACGCCTATGCCGCCGCCAAACGCGGCCTCAACGTCGCGGTGTTCGAACGCACCGCCGTCCCTCTTGGCGCCTCGGTGCGCAACTTCGGCCAGGCATTGGTCACCGGCCAGCCACCCGGCGCGATGCTGGAACTGGCCAAGGCCAGCGGCGAAATCTGGGGCGACTGGGCGCAACTCGCCGGTTTGCAGATCAAGCGCAACGGCTCATACCTGTTCGCCCGTACCGAAGCCGAAGAGCAACTGCTTGAAGCCTTCTGTGCTGGCCGCGCAATCGAGCACGGCTACAACGTTGACCTGCTGCGCGGCGCCGCCCTGCGTGATCTGTACAACGGCCAGTTCAGCCATCACCGCGCGGCGCTGCACGGTATCGACGATCAACAGCTGTATTCGCGCGAAGCGATTCCGGCATTGGTCGACTACCTGCGGCGCGACCTCGACGTCGAGTTTCACTTTTCCACACTGGTGCGCGGCGTCGAGTCGGGACGTCTGCGCAGCACTGCCGGCGACTTCACTGCGCCGCAAATCATCGTCTGTTCCGGCCACGACTATCAAACCCTGCTGGCCGAGCCGATCGCCGCACTCGAGCCGCGAATCTGCCAGTTGCAGATGCTCCGCGCAAAACCGCAAATCGAGCTGAATCTGCAACACGCTGTGCTCACCGGTTTGAGCTGTGTGCACTACGGCGCGTTCGCCGATTTGCCGGAAGCAGCGGCGGTGCAGGCACAGATCTGTCGCGATCAGCCACACCTGCACGCCAACGGCATTCACCTGCTGATCAGCCCGACCCCCTATGGTGAACTGATCATTGGCGATTCGCATCATTACGGCAGCGATGCTTCACCGTTCAACGCCGAGCAGATCGACAACTGGATGCTCGAACTGGCCGAGCAGACGCTGGGCTGCAAGGTGCAAGTGGTCGAGCGCTGGCAGGGCGTCTATGGTGCTCGCGGGCCGGCGCCGTTTTCGTTCCTGCGCCCCGCACCGGGCTTGAGTGTGGCGCTGATGCACAGCGGCGTCGGCATGAGCGTCGGCCCGGCGCTGGCCGAGCGCAATATCGTGCAGCTTTTGGAGGAGGCAGAAACCACGCATAGATGATCCCGCGCAGAGAAAGCGGCGCGACTGCTTGTGGGTAAGCCTCTGAACCGCGGTACTGCATTCGCGAGCAAGCTCGCTCCCACAGGGTTTTGTGTTGTGACCACTATCCAATGTGGGAGCGGGCTTGCTCGCGAAGGGGGCAGACCAGTCGCTATAGATCTTTGGCCAAAGCCTCAATCTGCTCCTGCCGCTCCGCCTGATTCAGTTTCGGATGCGGATTGAGCGATGACCACTGCGGATGCGCCCGGGCCTTGTTCAAGGCTTCGGGCAACTTGCCCTCGCGCCAGGTCTTGTCCACAGGCGTGGCCACCTGAATGCTGTCCAGCGCCGCATGCCCGCGCTGATCAAGCGCCAGCAACAGCTGTCGCTGGCGCAACGCCAACAGGCGCAGCACCGCATCATCCACCGTCAATTCCCGCTGGCCCTTGATCTTGCCGAGCAGGCGGCTGCCATAACTGCGCGCCGTTTGCAGCGCGCCACCGGCAATCGCCCCGGCCAATGCCGCTGCGCCGAGGGTAATTCCGCCCACCAGCAAATCCACGCCAGCCCCGGCTGCTGCCCCGGCAGCAATACCGCCGCCAACGCGTACGCCGAGTTGCTTCAGGGTCTCGGGGTTGAACAGGTCATCGCCCCAACGCCCGTCAAGCAACGGCAGATCACTGGCGGCCGCGTCCTGTGGGCGGAACGCGTAGAGTTTGAGCAGCGCCTCGACACACTTCTGTTCGCGCTGACGCACCGCTTTGCGCAACTCACTGATCGCTTGCTGCTCCTGCTCGGCATCGCTGACCACACTGCGCCGGCACGCGGCGCAGTCGATCAATAAGTCGGCAATCAGGCGCGCCGCACTTTGCTGACGCGCCAGGCGCTGCGCCTGTTGGTCGGCAATCAAGCGCTCCAGTTGCGACCGGGCGTTTTCCAGCAGCAGCGCGAGGCTTTCGTACAGCCGGCGCTCACCATCCTCGGGCGGCGCAACGCTGTCAAAACGCACCAGCGCATGCAGCCCCAGCCGCGCCAATGCTTCGCGCCAATCCGGCTCGCGATGGTTGGCACTGCTGACGAAATTCAGCACCGGCAGCAGCGGTTTGCCGCAACTGGCGAGCACTTCCAGTTCATCGCGATATTTAGCCAACACCGGTTCGCGGGCGTCGATCACATACAGGCCGGCATCCGAGGCGAGCAGTTGCCGCAGCACTTTGGCTTCCTGCTCGAAACGCTGGCGCGCCTCGCTGCCGTCGAGGAACCGCGCCAGTCGCGCCGGGCCGTCGAGGCGTTCGCCGGGGCGTTCCAGGCGCTCGAGAAAATCCAGCAGGGCGATGGCGTCTTCCAGCCCCGGCGTGTCGTAGAGGTCGAGCAACGGCTCGCCATCCACCGACAGCCGCGCGCCCTCGACGTGCCGGGTGGTGCTCGGTCGATGGGAGACTTCGCCGAAACCGACGTCGCGGGTCAGCGTGCGCAGCAGTGAGGTCTTGCCGACGTTGGTGTGGCCGACCACTGCGAGTTTCAGCGGTGCCTTGCGTGCATCAGTCATGTCCGCTCTCCAGCCAGTTCATCGGCGCGCAATCGGCGAACGGCAACTCCAACTGTTGCAGCGCGACGTGCCAGTCACCCAGGCGTTCGGCGTCCAGGCCTTCGCCGGGTGGCGCTTGCAGCAGCCAGACCCGGGTGGCGCCGGCATTGCGGGCCAGTTCAGCGATCAAGGCGAGGCTGCCGCGATCCGGCGAGCGTCGCGGATCACATGCAATCGCCAACCGCGCCGGCGGGAAGCGGCTCAGTTGTTCGAGGAGCTTGTGGCGGGATTCGCGGCTGTCGAGGATGCCGGCATTGTTGACGTTTTTCGGCAGCGCGGGCGGCCATGGGCGCTGCTCGTCGAGTTCGATGGCGACCAGCAGCGCGCCTTCGCTGGCCAGCTCGCCGACCTGGCTTTCGACGCGATGCAATTGCGCCGGCTCCGGATCGTTGACGCCGAGGCGTTCGCTGGTCGGCATCAGCCGCTCGCGCAGTTGTGCGTAGCCGGGCAAATTCAGGTCCAGACGCAGCGAGGCTTTGCCGCTGTTCCAGCGCCAGAAACACAACAGCGCCAGCAGCAGTCGCGGCAGCACGCCGTACACCACCAGCACCCCGACCAGCCAGCTCGCCCAGGCCTGCCGGGCGCTTTCGATGTCGAGGGCGCCGTTGCCGCTGGCGCGGATCATCTCAACCGTCGGCACGTTGAAGCCGATCAGCGAAGGCAGATAGCCGAGGGCCTGGGTGATAGAGATAAACGTGTCGGCGCCGAGAATCGTGGTCTCCCAGACGAAGCCGTAGCGCCGGGTCGCCATCAGCGTCAGCAGCAGGATCAGCGCGCTGAACATCGCCAGTAGCCACAGGCCATTGACCAGCGTGCCGAGCGCCCAGCGGTTGAGTTTCTTGCGTTGCAGCATCAGTAGCAGGGCGGGCGCCAGTTGCGCGGCTTTGGCGTCGCGGGCAAGTTTTTCGCTGAGCCACAACCACAAACGCCCGAGCGTGGCGCCGTGTTCGCCGGCAAAGATCAAGCCCAGCGCCCAGCTCAACAACAGAATCAGATTGATCCCGAGCAGACTGCCCAAAGCCCAGAACACATTCACGGGCGTCTGCCCGAGTGCGGCGAAGGCCAGACCGGCGCCGCTCAGCACCGCGAAGATCATCAACAACACCAGCGCCAGACGCGCGCCTTGCAGCCAGTGCTTGAGCGCAGCCGTCAGTCCGTCGCGTTCGGCCAGCCATAACGCGCGGCGCTGAATGCGGCCGGGCAGATCGCCGCCGGCCGCACGGGCCAGCCGATTGGCTTCCAGATCGTCCAAGGGGCCTGCGTGTTCTTCGCGCAGGCGCACGGTTTCAGTCAGCCAGAGGTTTTGCAATGGAGTCAGTTCAGTCACGCGGCGTCCCGTCGCTTTAATCGAGCGCTGAGCATAACCGCTGTGGCGCTTATCGGGGTAAGCGCGGCTCTGGTATCCTCGCCGGCATGACTAAATCACTCCCTTTAAGCCTGATCGCAGCCCTCGGTGCAAACCGCGTGATCGGCGTCGACAACAGCATGCCCTGGCACCTGCCGGGGGATTTCAAATACTTCAAGGCGACCACGCTCGGCAAGCCGATCATCATGGGCCGCAAGACTTGGGATTCGCTCGGCCGGCCACTGCCGGGGCGCTTGAACATCGTGGTCAGCCGCCAGCCAGAGCTGGTGCTTGAAGGCGCCGAGGTTTATCCGTCGCTTGAGGCAGCAGTGATTCGCGCCGAAGAGTGGGCGAAAGAGCAGGGCGTTGATGAACTGATGCTGATTGGCGGGGCACAACTGTATGCGCAAGGCTTGGCACAGGCCGATCGGCTGTACCTGACCCGCGTGGCGCTGAGCCCGGAGGGCGACGCGTGGTTTCCAGAGTTTGATTTGAGCGAGTGGAAGCTGGTCTCGAACGTGCCGAATCCGGCTGAAGGTGACAAACCCGCTTACAGCTTTGAGGTTTGGGAGAAGGCTTAAAAGCATCGCGAGCAGGCACACTCCTACAAGGGGAACGCATTCCAATTGTAGGAGTGAGCCTGCTCGCGATAGCGGTTTGTCAGGCGCTACTTATGCCTGCGCCAACTCCGCATGCTCATCGGCATCCAGCAATTCTTTATCAGTCTGCTGCATGACCTGGCTGGTAATCGCACCCGCGGTAATCGAGCCACTCACGTTCAGCGCGGTACGGCCCATATCAATCAGCGGCTCGACCGAAATCAGCAGCGCCACCAGTGACACCGGCAAGCCCATCGCCGGCAGCACGATCAGTGCGGCGAACGTCGCGCCGCCACCGACCCCGGCCACACCGGCCGAACTCAACGTGACAATCGCCACCAGCGTCGCGATCCACAGGGGGTCCAGCGGGTTGATGCCGACCGTCGGCGCCACCATCACTGCCAACATCGCCGGATAGAGACCGGCACAACCGTTCTGGCCGATGGTCGCACCGAACGAAGCGGCAAAACTGGCGACCGACGACGGAATGCCCAAACGACGAGTCTGCGCTTCAATGCTCAGCGGAATGGTCGCCGCGCTGGAGCGGCTGGTGAACGCGAACGTCAGCACCGGCCAGATTTTGCGGAAGAAACGCAGCGGGTTGATCCCGGCCGCCGATACCAGCACGCCGTGCACCACAAACATCAGGCCCAGGCCGAGGTACGAGACCACGACGAAACTGCCGAGCTTGATGATGTCTTGCAGGTTGGAACCGGCGACCACTTTGGTCATCAGCGCCAGCACGCCGTACGGCGTCAACTTCATCACCAGACGCACCAGACGCATCACCCAGGCTTGCAGGGTGTCGATGGCATTGATCACTTTCTGACCTTTTTCCACGTCGTCCTTGAGCAACTGCAGGGCAGCAACCCCGAGGAACGCTGCGAAAATCACCACGCTGATGATCGAGGTCGGCTTTGCCCGGGCCAGATCGGCGAACGGGTTCTGCGGAATGAACGACAGCAGCAGTTGCGGCACATTCAGGTCGGCGACCTTGCCGGCGTAGTCGTTCTGAATGGTTTGCAGGCGGGCCATTTCCTGAGTGCCGGCGACCAGACCTTCGGCGGTGAGGCCGAACAGATTGGTCAGGCCGATGCCGATCAGCGCCGCGATGGCGGTGGTGAACAACAGCGTGCCGATGGTCAGGAAACTGATCTTGCCCAGCGACGAAGCGTTGTGCAGACGCGCCACGGCGCTGAGGATCGAGGCGAATACCAGCGGGATGACGATCATTTGCAGCAACTGCACGTAACCGTTGCCGACCAGATCGAACCAGCCGATCGACTTTTTCAGCACCGGGTTGCCGGCACCGTAAATCGTGTGCAGCGCCACGCCGAAGGCCACACCCAGAACCAGCGCGAGCAGGACTTTTTTCGCCAGGCTCCATGAGGTGTGGCGGGTCTGCGCCAGGCCCAAGAGCAGGGCGAGGAACACCAGCAGGTTGAGAATCAACGGTAGGTTCATGAGGACTCCAGGAAAGACTGTGCCAACAGCCGTCCGGGGCTGCTGCGAACCGATAAGCCTAACAGCTTGATTTGCAATGAATTAATACCAAAATCGCAGGCTCTCCGTCGTTTTTGGAATAAGCGTGTGTCGCTCTCGGCAAAGCACCTGGCGTAAAACGGACGCGGACGGTCGCTGGCAGACGAAGTTCGTCATATCGATTTGTTACGGTCGAGCTCTTTCAACGCGGGGAGTAGAGGCTTATGAAGTTCGCACCGAAATATCTGGCTGTTGCGCTGAGTGTGGGTCTGGCCTTCGCCAGCCAGGCCTTTGCCACTGACCTCAAACACTGGCCGGCGGATCAGGCCAAGGCGCTCGACGCGATGATCGCCGCCAATGCCAACAAGGGTAACTACGCGGTGTTCGACATGGACAACACCAGTTACCGCTACGACCTCGAAGAATCCCTGCTGCCGTTCATGGAAAACAAGGGCCTGATCACCCGCGATAAACTCGACCCCTCGCTGAAACTGATGCCGTTCAAGGACACCGCCGAGCACAAGGAAAGCCTGTTCAGTTACTACTACCGCCTCTGCGAAATCGACGACATGGTCTGCTACCCGTGGGTAGCTCAGGTGTTTTCCGGTTTTACCCTCAAGGAACTCAAGGGCTACGTCGATGAGCTGATGGCGTCTGGCAAACCAGTGCCTGCGACTTACTACGAAGGCGATGTGGTGAAGACGCTTGACGTCAACCCGCCGAAAATCTTCACCGGTCAGCAGGAGCTGTACAACAAGCTGATGGAGAACGGCATTGAGGTCTACGTGATGACCGCGGCCTCTGAAGAGTTGGTGCGCATGGTCGCGGCGGATCCGAAGTACGGCTACAACGTCAAACCGCAAAACGTCATCGGCGTTTCGCTGCTGCTCAAGGACCGCAAGAGCGGCGAACTGACCACCGCACGCAAGCAGATCACTGCCGGCAAATACGACGAGCAGGCCAATCTCGGCCTGGAACTGACCCCTTATCTGTGGACCCCGGCCACCTGGATGGCCGGCAAGCACGCCGCGATCCTCACTTACATCGACGAATGGAAAAAACCGGTGCTGGTGGGTGGCGACACCCCGACCAGCGACGGCTATATGCTGTTCCATAATGTCGACGTGGCCAAGGGCGGCATTCACTTGTGGATCAACCGCAAGGACAAGTACATGACCCAGATCAACGGCATGATGGCCAAGCACGCCGCGGCTCAGGCCAAGCAAGGTTTGCCGGTGACGGCGGACAAGAACTGGGTGATCGTCAAGCCGGAGGATATTCAGTAATACCGCGTCGTCCCCATCGCGAGCAGGCTCACTCCTACAGATTGAAATGCGTTCCCCTGTAGGAGCGAGCCTGCTCGCGATGGGGCCATCATGTTCACCAGCTAAATTAGTCAGGCAAAAAAATGCCCCGCACTTGGCGGGGCATTTTTATGACGCCTAAGACTTACAAGCCGTCGAGCATCGCCTTGTTACGCACCGCACCCTTGTCGGCGCTGGTCGCCAGCAGGGCGTAGGCCTTCAGCGCTGTGGTCACTTTGCGCGGACGCTGTTCGACCGGTTTCCAGCCTTTCCTGTCCTGCACGATCCGGCGTGCCGCCAGTTCTTCGTCGCTGACCAACAGATTGATCGAGCGGTTCGGAATGTCGATCAGCACCTTGTCACCGTCCTGCACCAGGCCGATTGCGCCGCCGGCCGCAGCCTCTGGCGAAGCGTGACCGATGGACAGACCCGAGGTGCCGCCGGAGAAACGGCCGTCGGTCAACAGGGCGCAGGCTTTGCCCAGGCCTTTGGATTTCAGGTACGAGGTCGGATAGAGCATTTCCTGCATGCCCGGGCCACCTTTCGGCCCTTCGTAACGAATGATCACGATATCGCCGGCTTTCACTTCGTCGGCAAGGATGCCGCGCACCGCGCTGTCCTGGCTTTCGAAGATTTTCGCGTTGCCTTCGAAGACGTGGATTGATTCATCGACACCGGCGGTTTTCACCACGCAACCATCGAGCGCGATATTGCCGTACAGCACGGCCAGACCACCCTCTTTCGAATAGGCGTGTTCGAAACTGCGGATGCAGCCGTTTTCACGGTCGTCGTCGAGGGTTTCCCAACGAGTCGACTGGCTGAATGCGGTTTGCGTCGGAATGCCCGCAGGACCTGCCTTGAAGAAGTGATGCACGGCTTCGTCGGTGGTCTGGGTGATGTCCCACTTGGCGATGGCTTCTTCCATGCTGCGGCTGTGCACGGTCGGCAGGTCGGTGTGCAGCAGACCGCCGCGGGCCAGCGAGCCGAGGATGCTGAAAATGCCGCCGGCGCGGTGCACGTCTTCCATGTGGTACTTCTGGATATTCGGTGCGACTTTGCACAGCTGTGGAACGCTGCGCGAGAGACGGTCGATGTCGCGCAGGTCGAAATCGATTTCGGCCTCCTGGGCGGCAGCGAGCAAGTGCAGGATGGTGTTGGTCGAACCGCCCATGGCGATGTCGAGCATCATCGCGTTCTCGAACGCCTTGAAGTTGGCGATGTTGCGCGGCAGTACCGACTCGTCGTTCTCGCCGTAGTAACGCTTGCACAGCTCGACAATGGTCCGGCCGGCCTGCAGGAACAGCTGTTCGCGGTCGCTGTGGGTGGCGAGGGTCGAACCGTTGCCCGGCAAGGCCAGGCCCAGCGCCTCGGTCAGGCAGTTCATCGAGTTGGCGGTGAACATGCCGGAGCACGAACCGCAGGTCGGGCAGGCGCTGCGCTCGTACTCGGCGACTTTCTCGTCGGACGCGCTGGCGTCGGCGGCGATCACCATGGCATCGACGAGGTCGAGACCGTGGGCGGCGAGCTTGGTCTTGCCGGCTTCCATCGGACCGCCGGAAACGAAGATCACCGGAATGTTCAGGCGCAAGGCAGCCATCAGCATGCCCGGGGTGATCTTGTCGCAGTTGGAAATGCAGACGATGGCGTCGGCACAGTGGGCGTTGACCATGTACTCGACGGAGTCGGCGATGATCTCGCGGCTCGGCAGCGAATAAAGCATGCCGTCGTGGCCCATGGCGATGCCGTCATCCACGGCGATGGTGTTGAATTCCTTCGCTACACCGCCGGCGCGCTCGATTTCGCGGGCGACCAGTTGGCCCAGGTCCTTGAGGTGCACATGGCCCGGCACGAACTGGGTAAACGAGTTGGCAATGGCGATGATCGGCTTCTTGAAGTCGTCATCTTTCATCCCGGTGGCGCGCCACAGTGCGCGGGCGCCGGCCATGTTGCGGCCGTGGGTGGATGTTTTCGAGCGGTAATCTGGCATGGAGCACTCCGGGCGGCTAATCAGGTACTTAAGGGGAGTGAGCTTCTGTTGACCTCAGGGACACTCAGAAATGGCCGTGTGTCCGGAAGTTGCCGATGACGTTGCGGGATCGCCGCTGGTCTCAGCCTGAGCTCATAAACCCGCCGGGGATGAATGGCGATGAATCCAGCGATTCTACACCGCTGGCGTCTGGAGGGAATGGCGCAACGTGTTGTTCCCCCGCTGTCACCGTGCGCGGAATGACGACCGGCAGGTTTATGGGCGTCTCGGTTGCGCAACGCCCTGGCCGGCCAGGTGTGTTCGGCGGCGGCTGATCCACTGGTTCAGCAGCAGCGCCACGCCGCTGAGCAGCAGGAAACTGCACGCCAGGGTCGATTGAAGGTTGGTGGGGCTCAGGCTGATCAGCGCGCTGATCAAACCGCCGCAGATGAAAATGATGATGCTGCCCGCCGAAGCCGAGGTGCCGGCGATGTGCGGAAAAATATCCATGGCCCGCGAGGTGGCGGCCGGGCGAGCGATGGTGGTGCCGGCGGTACAGATCAGCATGGGGATCAGCACGCTGGTGATGGTCAAGGTGAAAGCCGACGACAGGATCAGCATCACCAGCCCTGACAACAGAATCAGACTCAGCCCGGCGACGATTTGCTCCTCGGGGTTTATCCGTCGGCTCAATACCGTGGCGACCAGGCCGCCGATGACGTAGGCCGCACCGTAAGCCAGCAGAACCAGCGAGAAGTCATACGGCGCCAGTTGCAGTTGATCCATGAAAATCAACGGCGATATCACGATGAACGAAAAGTGGCAGGCGAACGCAAACGCCGAGATCAGCCAGTAGCCGACAAACTCGCCGTTGCCCAGCACTTTGCGATAAGAACGAATGAAACCCAGCGGCCTGTCCCGGTGTGTCGGGCGGTCGTTGTGCAGAAACCACCAGGCTTTAAGCCATACCAGCGCCGCCAGCAGCGTGAACAGCCAGAAACTGCCACGCCAGCCGAGGGTGGCCTGTAAAAAGGTGCCGGCCAATGGCGAGACCGAGATGAAGAGCCCTGTGGCCGTGACCATCAGGATGCGCAGGCGGTCACGTTCCTCGCCTTCGAACAGATCCTGGACCAGCGCCTGGGACAGGACGAAGCAACCGCAACCCAGCGCCTGCACCACCCGAAAGATCAGGAACACGGTGTAGTCGCTGGTCACCACGCAGCCAAGGGCACCGACCATCGAGACCGTCATGCCGGTCAGTAACAGGCTTTTGCGGCCAATGGCGTCCGACAGCGGGCCAATCAGCAACTGGGCGAACGCGATGCCCAGGGCGAACAGGCTGATGGACAGCGCTATGTCCGCCGGGGTGTGGTGAAAGTGAGCGGCCAGGGCTGGAAAGGAAGGCAGCAGCACATCCAGTGGAAACACCCCCAGCAAGACCATCGCCAACAAGAGACTGACCGCCCCGCGTTTTTGCCGCGAGCTGACCACAGAGCTGTTTTCATTCATCGATCAGTCCCGCCTTGGCGAAGAGTTTGCAGTTGTTGGGCAAGGCGAAAAAACCGGCCTTTTTCAATGCATGCAGGGTGGCGATAGCGCCGTTTCTGGCGCGCAGGCGTTTGGCTTCCCGGTGGGTCAGGCTGGCAAGAATCTCCTCGATCGCTTCGTCGCCGATGCCGGCCCCGCGCAGGCTTTGCTGCAACCAGCCTTCGTCGACCTCGAAGAAAATTCCGAGGATGTCCACCAGCGTCCGGGCCGCAAATGTGCGCCGCCGGGCGTTCAGGGTCAGCCACAGGTAATGGAACACTTCGCTGAAATAGCGGCTGTGCCGCGCCTCGTCGGTCAGGTGGTCGCGCAGCATGTCGCTGACGCTGGACACCAGACTGTCCCGGCACACATCCAGCAATTCCCGGGCGATGATGGTTTCCGAGACAAAGCCCAGCAGAAACCAGGCCAGCGGGCGATGGCTTTCGGGCGTGCGGGCGATCAGGGCGTTGAGTCGGGTGATCCGCAACGGCATGACTGGTCGCCCGGTGAAACCGTAAAAACCGGCAATCTGTTCGGCAAGACGATTGGAGAACAGTGCGTGGTAGCCCTCGTCGGTGTACAGCTGCAGGGCGGCGGTTTTCATTTGCGCCGGAACGAACATCGGCAGTTCTTCGTGGACGATGACTTCGACGGCACGATTGACGATGCGGTGTTCGAGCAGCGTCGTGTAATCGAGAAAATGCACCAGATGATTGGCGCACAGGCGATGCGCCACAACACTGCCGGCGGCGACGATGGCCGGATGGGCCAGATAGGGCAGGAACGTCGGCGGAAACCAGAACCGTGCTTGCAGTTGTTCCTGCAGGTCGTCCGGCAACTGGTAATCGTGTTGGCTGTTACGCACCGAGGCGCGACGGTCCCAGTCACCCAAGGTGAATCGCAGGGCCCAGGAAACAGGCGGCGTATCCTGAGCATCGGTGAGTGTGCTCATGGCTGCGACTCACAGGGCTGTCGCTGCAACAGCTCGCGCATTTCCAGGCACATCGCTTCGCCGTCGCTTTCGCCGCAGCCGACAAAAAACAAGGGCTGTTCTGCGCGGCCGGCAACCTTCAGCAACGCCTCGACCTGCGCGTCGGCGAAAGCCCCTGTCAGCCAGGTGCCGAGGCCGAGCGCCGTGGCGACCATCTGCAGGGTTTGCGAAAGGTGGCCGGCCTCGACGAAGGCCATTCGATAGGCGCGCGAATGTTGGTATTTCCACCATAGCTTGTCGAATCGGGCGGTGATGAACAGCCCCAGCGGCAGGTTATTGATGAAATGCTGCCCACCCAGCAACAGGCCCAGTGGAGACTGCAGCCAAGGGCTCACCGCTGTCAGAACATGCCTGTCGGGGTGGTAAGCGTAAACCCCCGGCTCCAGGCCATCGACATGCTGGGCGAGGACAAAGCATTCGCAGGCGTTCAAGCCGCCGCCTGAAGGACTGCTGCGTCGTGCTTCGAGGCCTTCGGCGATGCCGTCCCCGGAAGGATCGCGCTCACCCAGATAGCCGAAAGACCAATACAGCAGGGTGCTGGCATCGGCGAGTGAAACGGCGCGCCCCGTGAATGAGCGACAGGTTTTCCGTCGAGTCAGCACGTCGGTCAGGCTGTCAGGGTCCGGGATGGCGGGTTTTGGGAGGGCGATGGTTTCACCCAAGGGGTTGGGCAGGCGAGGAGTATCAGGCGCAGGGCTGGCCAGCACGTCGTTGCAGTGTTCAAGGTATTGCCTGGCCCATTCATCGATCGTTTGCGGGTTTTTTTGGCTGGGGATGTTTTGTGTACCGATATGAAAGATTCTCGACAGTTCATCCCAGCCCCATGGCGGAATATCGGCCTTTTGCGAAGTTAATATGCCGGCATCCAGTAGTTGCAGATCTATGTTGTTCTGTTTATCGAACAGGCCGGGGTTGTTGATGAGTTCGCCGAGGCGTGACGAGTGTTCCAGATCCAGCTCGTACTGAATATGGTCTTTATAGTTCCAGACGATTTGGGCAGGCGTGCGCGGTAATATAAATAAATAAGGATTGACGTGCATGTTCGAGAGTCACTCTGGTTGAATGTCTGGTAGACGCCGGATTGCCGGCACTCTCCGGCGTCTAGACGTGCTTAGCGGGCTTTAGGCGCTACCAGAAATGCCAGGTTTGCGATTTTGTTGCTTTCCATAGAAATAACTTTCATAGCATGAACTCCTTGTTCGTTTGATAGTTGAAGTCGCCTCGTGGCGACAACTCAATAATAGTTTGTAATGGAATATTGGCAAGCGGATATTAAGTAGGAATATTCCAACGATTTTGTCGGACTTGTCGTGCGTCGAGCGTTAACTTGTAGGATAAGTTTGAGTAATTAATTATGCAGGGAAATTTCCTGCGTTCCAGTGGGAACCTAATGTAGGAAGTTGCCAGTTGGAAGGGGCGCGCAAAAAAAAGGGGAGCCGCTGGCTCCCCGTTCAATCGCGTGTCAATCAGCTGTTGGGCAGCAAACGGCAGGTGATGCTCTTGATGTAGCGCGTTTCGGCGATGGCCGGGTGTACCGGGTGATCCGGACCCTGGCCACCGCGCTCGAGCAGCTGGATATTACGATCCAGGTGGCGGGCGCTGGTCAGCAGGATGTTCTGCAGGTCATCTTCCGGCAAATGCATGGAGCACGAAGCGCTGACCAGAATGCCGTCCTTGTTGAGCAGGCGCATGGCTTGCTCATTGAGGCGGCGGTAGGCGCCTTCGCCGTTTTTCATGTCCTTCTTGCGTTTGATGAACGCTGGCGGATCGGCCACGATGACGTCGAAACGCTCTTCGCTGGCCTTCAGTTCTTTCAAGGCTTCGAACACGTCGCCTTCGATGCAGGTCATCTTGTCGGCAAAGCCGTTCAGGGCAGCGTTGCGCTCGACACCATCAAGGGCGAACGCCGATGCGTCCACGCAAAACACTTCGCTGGCGCCGAATGCGGCAGCCTGCACGCCCCAGCCGCCGATGTAGCTATAAAGGTCGAGAACGCGTTTGCCTTTGGCGTAAGGCGCCAGGCGCGCGCGGTTCATGCGGTGGTCGTAAAACCAGCCGGTTTTCTGCCCTTGAATGACCGGTGCTTCGAACTTCACGCCGTTCTCTTCCAGCGCGACCCATTCCGGGACCAGACCGAACACGGTTTCGACATAGCGGTTGAGGCCTTCGGCGTCACGCGCGGCGGAATCGTTCTTGAACAGAATGCCGCTTGGCTTGAGCACTTGGGTCAGCGCGGCGATTACGTCGTCTTTATGCGCTTCCATGGTGGCAGAGGCGATCTGCACCACCAGGATATCGCCGAAACGGTCGACCACCAGGCCCGGCAGCAGGTCGGAGTCACCGTAGACCAGGCGATAGAACGGTTTGTCGAACAGGCGCTCGCGCAGCGACAGCGCAACGTTCAGGCGGTGCACGAGCAGGGATTTGTCCAGCGCCACTTTAATGTCGCGCGACAGCAGGCGGGCACAGATCAGGTTGTTCGGGCTCATCGCAACGATGCCCAGCGGCTTGCCGCCGGCGGCTTCGAGGATGGCTTGATCGCCGGCGTTGAAACCGTGCAGCGGCGTGGCGGCGACATCGATTTCGTTGCTATAGACCCACAAGTGGCCGTTGCGCAGGCGACGGTCGGCGTTGGCTTTGAGGCGCAGGCTAGGCAGGGACATGACGTCGCTCCGGAAAAAAGAGCGGGAGTATAGCGTGTTGCTCGGCCTGTTTGGCTGGTGAATGGACCTGTGGCGAGGGCGCTTGCTCCCGCTGGGCTGCGCAGCGGCCCCAAACCATTACATGGCCGGCCAGTGAAAGCCGGGTCGCAGGGTTTGCGTCTGCTGCGCAGCCGAGCGGGAGCAAGCGCCCTCGCCACAGGTGGGCATGTTACGCCGCCAGCGCGTCAATCAAGGCCTGACTGAACGCCGGCACATCGTCCGGCTGGCGGCTGCTGATCAGGTTGCCGTCCTTGACCACCTCTTGATCGACCCAGTTCGCACCGGCGTTGACCAGATCGTCCTTGACTGTTTTATAGCTGGTCATGGTTTTGCCATTGACCAGGCCCGCCGAGATCAGCAGCCAGCTGCCATGACAGATCACGGCAATCGGTTTGCCGGCCGAGGCGGCAGTCTTGACCAGATGCTGAGCGTCCTGATCGATGCGAATGGTGTCTGAGTTCTGTACACCGCCCGGCAGTAGCACGGCATCGTATTGATCGATGCTCACGGCCTGGAAGGTGTTGGCGACCGGAAAATCGTCCGCCGGTTTGTCATGGTTCCAGCCTTTGACCGTGCCGGCCTCGGCCGAAAGAATATCGACCTGTGCGCCAGCCTGTTCGAGCGCGTCCTTGGGACCTGTCAATTCAACCTGCTCAAAACCGTCGGTTACCAAAAAAGCGACGCGTTTGCCGCTGAGGGAAATTGCCATCGGTAAGCTCCTGAGTCTGTGGGAGTTTGCTTCGCGCCGGACCACAACGGTGCGACGCGCCCTACAGAGTCCGAAGCCTGCGCGCGGATGAAAGTTCCAGCGATGTGCCTGCCGGTGTGTCGCCCTGCGGTTTCAGCGGTTAGAATCGCCGCCTGTCCCAGAGTGTGTACTTATGTCCCAAGAGCTGACCACCGAACAGATTCAACAATCGCTGCAAGGCATCAGTGTGCCGGCGCAACCGCAGATCATGGTGGATCTGCAAATGGAGCAGTACATGCCCGACCCGGACCTGGAGGTGATCGCCAGGCTGATCTCCCAGGATCCCGGCCTGTCCGGCGCGCTGCTGAAAATCGTCAACTCGCCGTATTACGGCCTGAGCAACAAGATCACCTCGATCCAGCGCGCGGTGAACCTGTTGGGCAGCCGTTCGATCATCAACCTGATCAACGCGCAGTCGATCAAGGGCGAGATGAACGACGACACCATCGTCACCCTCAACCGTTTCTGGGACACCGCGCAGGACGTGGCAATGACCTGCCTGACCCTGGCCAAGCGCATCGGCACCCAGGCCGGCGACGAAGCCTACGCGTTGGGCCTGTTCCACGACTGCGGCGTGCCGTTGATGCTGCAACGCTTCCCCAATTACATGACCGTGCTGGAAGAGGCCTACGCCAGTGCCAGCCCGGACTGCCGGGTGGTTGATACCGAGAACCGCGTGTTCAACACCAACCACGCCGTGGTCGGTTACTACACCGCCAAGTCGTGGCGCCTGCCGGAGCATGTCAGCGCCGCCATCGCCAACCACCACAACGCACTGGCGATTTTCAGCGACGAATCGTCGAAGAACAGCCAGCTGAAAAACCTCTTGGCGATCCTGAAAATGGCCGAGCACATTTGCGCCTCGTACCGGGTGCTGGGCAACCAGACCGAGGATTTCGAATGGCAGGCGGTCGGCCCGCTGGTGCTCGATTACGTCGGTCTGTCGGACTACGACTTCGAAACCCTCAAACAAACCATCCGCGACCTCGGCGCGCATTGATCCGGGGACGCCATGCCTGAATTGCCGGAAGTCGAAACCACCCGCCGGGGCATTGCTCCGCATCTGGAGGGCCAGCGCGTCAGCCGGGTGATTGTGCGTGACCGGCGGTTGCGCTGGCCGATCCCCGACGATCTCGATGTGCGTCTGTCGGGGCAACGTATCGTGCTGGTCGAGCGGCGCGCCAAATACCTGCTGATCAATGCCGAGGTCGGCACGTTGATCAGCCACTTGGGCATGTCGGGTAATCTGCGTCTGGTCGAGGTTGGCTTGCCGGCGCTCAAGCATGAGCACGTCGATATCGAACTGGAGTCGGGGCTGGCCCTGCGCTACACCGACCCGCGGCGTTTCGGTGCAATGCTCTGGAGTACCGACCCGCTCAACCACGAATTGCTGATTCGCCTCGGGCCGGAGCCGCTGACCGATCTGTTTGATGGCGAGCGCTTGTTTCAGCTGTCGCGCGGGCGTTCGATGGCGGTCAAGCCATTCATCATGGATAACGCGGTGGTGGTCGGGGTGGGCAATATTTACGCAACCGAAGCGCTGTTCGCCGCCGGGATCGACCCGCGTCGCGAGGCCGGGGGGATTTCCCGGGGGCGTTACCTGAAGCTGGCGATCGAGATCAAACGCATCCTCGCCGCAGCCATCGAGCGTGGCGGCACGACGCTGCGGGACTTTATCGGCGGTGACGGCCAACCGGGGTATTTCCAGCAGGAACTGTTTGTTTACGGCCGAGGCGGTGAACACTGCAAAGTCTGCGGTACCGGGCTGCGGGAAGTGAAGCTGGGCCAGCGCGCGAGTGTGTTTTGCCCGCGTTGCCAGACCTGAAAAAATCCTCCGGTCTATAGTGAGAAGTCTCACTGTACAGCCCGAAGGATCGTGCCATGAAAGTCCTGCAAGTCCTCTTTATCACTGTACTGCTGTGTTCCAGCCTGCTGGCTCAGGCTTCTGAAAGCGGCAGCGGTGATCCGCGCTACACCATCCAGAATCCTCCGGCTTACGCCATGCTCGGCGACTTGCTGATTGCCCGACCCTTGCTGGTGGTGGCAACGGTGATCGGTGCGGGGGCGTTTGTGGTGTCTCTGCCGTTTACCGCGCTGGGTGGCGGTGTGGGGGATGCAGGGCAGGCGCTGGTGGTGGATCCGGCGAAGGCGGCGTTTGTGCGGTGTCTGGGGTGTACGGGGGAGGGGTTTGAGCGGCGCGAGTGAGCTGATCAGGGATTTGTGGGTGCTGCTGATTGCCTCATCGCGAGCAGGCTCACTCCTACAGTTTAAACCCGTTCCAATGTAGCAGTGAGCCGGCTCGCGAT
>NZ_JABWQS010000050.1:0-40868 GCF_014268545.1 Pseudomonas sp. SWRI81 | reverse complement strand
ACGGTCTGTACTGTTACAGCAGTCAGATGCGAACTGTTCGTCCCACCACCCCTTCAAGTCTAACCATACAAGCGAGCCTGCTTGCGAAGGGGCCATTAGCCGCACCTGCAACCTTCAGCAAGAAATCGGTAGTCATCCACGCGAAGCCGCATTAGCTTAGGCATTTGCCACAAGCATCAGTCGAGGTGTGCGATGGAGCTTCAAACATGGCTGGCGTTTTTTGCCGCCTGCTGGGTGATCAGTCTGTCCCCGGGCGCCGGCGCCATTGCGTCGATGTCCAGCGGATTGCAATACGGCTTCTGGCGCGGTTACTGGAACGCCCTGGGTCTGCAAGTCGGCCTCGCCGTGCAGATTGCGATTGTCGGCGCCGGTGTCGGTGCGATCCTCACCGCCTCGGCCACGGCGTTTTATGCGATCAAATGGTTCGGCGTGGCCTATCTCGTTTATCTGGCGATCAAGCAATGGCGCGCGTTGCCCATGGACATGAGCGATGACGCAGCGGTGCGACCGATCGGCAAGCCGCTGGCGCTGGTATTCCGTGGTTTCCTGGTGAACATCAGCAACCCCAAGGCTCTGATATTCATGCTCGCGGTGCTGCCGCAATTCATCAACCCGCATGAACCGCTGCTGATCCAGTATCTGGTGATTGGCGTGACGATGATTTGCGTCGATCTGATCGTCATGGCCGGCTACACCGGGCTGGCGTCGAAGGTGCTGCGCCTGCTGCGCACACCGAAACAACAGAAGCGCATGAACCGCACGTTTGCCGGGCTGTTCATCGGTGCGGCGGCGTTTATGGCGACGTTGCGCAAAGCAGCGGTGTAAACCTGGCAAACAAAAAAAGGCGACCTTTGCGGGTCACCTTTTTTATTGCCTGCGAGATATCCGACTGAAACTCGATTGTGGCGAGGGGATTTATCCCCGTTGGCTCGCGCAGCGGGCCCTCTTGATCTTAAAAGAAGGGGCCGCTGCGCAGCCCAGCGGGGCGGTGCGACGTTTCGCTAAATCCCCTCGCCACAGAGAGTATTCATCCCGGTGTCAGCGCAGGATTACCGGTGCGGTATCGCGCGGCAGGTTATTGCGCTGCGGCGCCTCGCGCGGTTGCTCGTAACCGTCGCCACCGAGCTGCATGCTCAACTGCCCGGCCACGTCTTCGCCCAACGCCTTGGACACGTCACGCACCACTCTCGGACGGTTCAGCGAGATCTTGATGTCGCGGTGGTTCACCAGTTTGGTGTCCTGCGCTTCACCCATCGCCGTGAAAGCCGAAGTGATCTCGAAGGTCTTGGTGTTGATCAGGCTGAAATCCGCCACCAGCGTCAGGCCCAGCACCGCCGAGTAGCTGTCGGTGTGCGCCAGCTCGTTGATGTCTTGGGTGAAGTCGATGTCGGACACGGTGCCGAACAGCACGTAGTCGGCGCCTTTGAAGTTGCCGGCCTTGATGCGCTTGATCACGTCATACACATCGCCCTTGGACGAGGCGGTGTACGGAGTACCCTGCACCAGCTGGAACATGCCGGTACGGAGGATTTCGCCCTTGATATCGCCGGTGAATTTGCGCAGCTCGCCCTGTTCGATGTAGCTGGTGGTCGCTTCGATTTCGTTATAGCTCGAAGAACCGCTGGCGCTGTAATAACTCTCGCGGTGATTGCTCTGCGCCGAAACGATGTGGATGTATTGCTCCACGCGCTCCTGATACGCCAGATCCGTCACCGCCACTTTCGGGGCCGCCTGCACGCAGAACGCGCAAGCCAGGGCCATCATGCCAATCCATGTGCGCATCGATTAACGCTCCGTGGTTTTGCGAATCTCTTTTTCGTCCATCCACTCGGCCAGACCACTTTCGACGTCGATCAGTTGCAGGCTGAATTTGTAGAAGACGTCCTTGTAGTCGCTGCTGCGCTTGACGATCGAACTGATCGAGCCTTCGATGCGGTACTTGGCAGCAATCATGTTGCCGGTCTTGGCCACAGTGCTTTTCTTGTACAGGCCGCTCTGGTTTTGCAGCTTGAGCTGATCGACCTGGCTCTGCATTGCCGTGTTGTCGCTGGCGAAGCGCGCCACGCCGGTCTTCATCAGTTGGGTCTTGATGCTGGTGGTGATTTCGCGGGTATCGATGTACTCGCTGGTCTTGTTCTTCACGTCGTAGACCTGAACCACCGGACGGCCCTGCAAAATGCCGGACTGGGCCAGCGAGCGGGTCATCGATTCGGCGATCATCTGCAGGTCGGTCGAACCGAATTCATTGGTCACGGTTTCAACCGCTTTGGTGTCGCCGTAGCTGATGTTCTTGCTGCCCAGGGTCGGCGAAGTATTGGCGCAACCGGAGGCCAGCAGGGCGATGACGGCGATGCAGGAAAAGCGTGCAAACATGGGAGTGCTCTCTAAATCAGAAAAAGGGTGACGGGCTTACGGCGTCTTGATTTCCAGACGGAAGTCCACGGCTTTCGGAGTCGGGGCGATGGCCTGAATGAAGCTGGTCTGCGCGCCATACATCATCTGGCTCTTCCAGACTTCTTCTTCGGCTACCGGGAAACCTTCCGCGCCCAGCCAGGCGAAGCGGTAGTAGAAAATTTTGTTGCTGTTGAGGGTGTTGCTCAACTGCACATTGACGGTCATAAAGCCGTTTTCACGGGCGACGCGCATGGCGCCGACAACGATGTGTTTCTGCGGGCCCATGGCCACGACCTTGCTCGCGGCGCTGCCCGGCTCCGGCGGTGGCGGGGTGGCGCAGCCTGCCAGCAAGGCGAGGGCGGCCACGGCGATGATCTTCAAGCGCATTGCAAAGACTCCGTTCTTAAGGTTGTTTGAGGCTGGCGACGTTGGTCGCGCCGGCACTCGGCATTACGTGCGCGGCGATGCCGCCGGCGAACACCTGATTACCCACGGCACGCAGGCTGACCACCTGATAACGCTGATCGACGGTGACCTTGACCACCGAGCCGCCGACGGCGCTCGGCAGGGTAACCTGATGCTCGCCCTTTTTCAGGCGCAGACGCACCACTTGGGTGTTGTCCGGCAGGGTGCGCCATGTACGGGTATCGGCACCTTCAAGCACCGCTGAAGAAATGCCCACGGCAAGACCGGCCAGCGGGTTGGTTTCGTTGATCTGTTTCTGCGCCACGCCCTTGGTGATTGCGCGCACGGTGGTGCGTACGATGATTCCCGGCATGTCATCGCGCAGGGCGCGGCGGGACATGGCAGTGGTGCTGTTGAGCGCGGTCAGGTCGACTTGCTTGCCGTCGACACCGATCTGCGCGAACGGCGCGGTGGAGGTGTCCGGTTTGATGATCGGGAACGACAGCGGGGTGATCACCACGTTGTTGGAAATCGGCAGCGGCAGCGGCACGCGGATCGAGTCGCGCGCCGGCGCCAGACCGCTCTGGACCACGATCAGGATGTCGCTGTCGTCAGACTTCACAGGCTTGTCGAGGTTGACCAGCGCCTGCTCGAGCAGCGGCGTGTTCGGGCGCAGCTCGGCGGCTTTGCGATAACCCGGCGCCGCCAGATCTCTTTCGCCCAAGGCTTCGTAAACGAAACCGGCCAGGTAATGACTGAATGCGCTCTGGTAGCTGTTCTTCAGACCGACCACTTCCGGGGCGTCGAGGCTGGCGACCGGATAACCCTGCAAATCCTTGTACTGGGTCTTGATGCCTTCTTTCTCGGCCTGTTCTTCGCTCCTGAGGTATTCCTTGTCGCGCAGGTCGGCGATCACCGCTTCACGTTCGTGAGTCTTCTTGATCGCGGTGCGGGCGCCATCGAAGTCGTTGACTGCCAGCAGGTTCAGGGCCATCTGCGTGGTCAGCATGACTTTTTCGTAGTCATAACCTTCGTAGCGACGCACCTTGTCGTTGACGATGAAGCTACCGAACTGCGCCAGGTACTTGGCCGAGTCGAGCTTGACCGCGTCTTCCCACTGCCCGACCACCTGATCGGCGCTGCCCCAGGCGTTCTGGCTGCCAGAGAGGTCGCCCTTGGCGCGCAGCAACTCACCTTTCTCGAAGTAATAAAGCAGGTCTTTGTCGGTGCCGGTGTTGTTCTTTTCCAGCAGGGTCAGGGCGGCGTCGACATTGCCGGCCGCCAGTTGCTGGTTGGTCTGGGCCAACTCGGAATCGTAGTTGCGAAACGCCGAACAGCCAGACAGCAACGTGACCGCGCCGAGGGCGATCAAAGTGGGAGTGCGCAATGCCATGGAGGTACTTCTTCCCTGAGTAGCGATAACTACAGCCGCCTGTGCTGGTCGGGCTAGTGTGACCTATCGGCGGCGGCGCTGGCCTCCTGCCAATTCCTCATGCGTGAGGAGCTTTGATGCCGGCTCGCTGGGCGAGGGCGCGGCATTATAAGCGCTGGGTGATGGCTATGTAATAGCTTTTTGGGTGCATTTTCTGAGGTTGTGCCATCACCTGTCCGCAGAAGCGGGTTTATCCGGTGCAGGTTTGTGATTCGGCACAAAGGCTGATCCAACGGTGTAGACCTGATCCCGGAATACCCGCAGGTGCAGAATCTGGCGATCCTGGTCGACGCGTAATTCAAAAGGGTGGTCGATGGGTGCAGTCGCAAAACGGAAGGTATGCAGGCCTTTCTTCAGGCGCAGGCGGGCGACCAGTGTCTTGTCCGGCAGCGCTCGCCATGTGCGGGTGTCGGCTTCTTCGAACGGATCATGCTGAGTGACGATCAACGATGCTTTCGCCGGGTTGCGCTCGTTTTCCTGCGCTTGACCGATAGCGGCCATGTTGGCGCGGAACATCGCCCGCGAGATGATTTCCGGCATGTCGTCGCGCAGTGTGCGCATGGACATGTCGGTCACGCTGTTGATCACCACCAACGGCTGCTTGCGACCCTCTACGGTGATATGGCTGAAGTTGGGCGTGACCGCGTCCGGCACCATCACCGGGAATGAAATGGGCGCAATGATGACCAGCGTTTCGTTCAGACGAACCGGGATCGACACCTGCACGGAGCTGCGAGCCGGGGCCAGGCCACTCTGGATAATCAGCAACACATCGCTTTCATCGGCTTTCGCTGGCGGTTTGTCGAGATTGCGCAGGGCCTTTTGCAGCAAGGGCATGTCCGGCCGCAGTTCGATCGCCTGACGATAACCGGCCGCTGCCAGGGCGCGCTCGCCGAGGGCTTCGTAAGTGAAGCCGGCCAGATAGTGGCTGAACGCACTCTGGTAACCGTTTTTCAGCTCCACGACCTGCGGCGCTTCGAGCAGGGCGACCGGGTAACCCTCCAGGTCCTTGTAATGCAGGGTCTTGCCTTGGGCTTTGGCCTGTTCCTCGGCCGCTTCGTATTGCTGTTCACGCTGCCGGGCGATCAATGCTTCGCGTTCGTGGGTCTTCTTGATGTCTGCGCGGGCGCCGGCGAAGTCATTGACGGACAGCTGGTTCAAGGCCATCTGTGTGGTCAGCATGACCTTTTCGTAATCGTAGCCTTCGTAGCGCCGCAACTTGTCGTTGACCAGCATCGTGCCCATTTCATCGCCGAAGCGCGCCAGTAATTTCAACGCGCCGGACGGGTTGGCCTCCTCGCGCTGGAAGATCATCCGGTCGGCGTTGCGCCAGGCGTCCTGGCTGTCGGGCAGGACACTGCCAGCGCTGAGTATTGCGCCTTTTTCCAGGTAATACAGCAGATCCTTGTCTTCCCACGGGTTGTGCATTTCCACCAGTGCCAGAGCCCCGTTCAGATTGCCCCGGGTCATTTGCTCGGTGGTCTGCTGCATTTCAAGATCGTAGTTGCGGTAGGCGGCACAACCGCTCAACTGAATAGCCACGCAAAGCAGCAAAACGAACGGAAGACTCCGCATTAAGGTTGTTCCTCGCACGCAAATGCTCTGGGGCGGGCAGTATAAGGTGGGTGATGGCAAATGGCTGCGATCTTCATCCAAGGTCAATCGGCAGCGCGCCGTGCGGCAATACTCGGCGACAGACGTTGTTGCTGTCTGCCGGGAATGTCCTGCCTATCAAGGTGAAACGCCGACAAAGCTTGAGAGAAACGTCTGCGAAGTGAACAATATGTAACTTCGTATTTCCATTTGAGATTCTTTCATGACTGCCTCGTCCCGATTGCTGGCCTGGCTGCTGCTCCCGTTATTCGCCCTGAGCAGCTTGCCGCTGCTGGCCGATAGCGTGGACGGCGCGCCGCAAGCGCTGCACCTGCTGGATTACATCAGCGCCGACTATCCGCCGACCGTCGCGGCAGGCAAAGTCATCGACGACGGCGAATACCGCGAACAGCTGGAATTCACGCAGGTGCTGCAAGGCTTGATCACCGCGCTGCCGGCGAAACCGGAAAAAGCCGCGCTGGAGCAGGGCGTCGACTCTTTGCACGCCGCTATCAGTGCGAAGCAGGAGGGCGCCGATGTCGCCCGTCAGGCTCGCCAGTTGGGGGCGAAACTGGCCGTGGCTTATGAAGTCAGTCAGGCACCGATCATCACGCCGGACCCGACGCGGGGTGCACCGCTGTATGCGCAGAACTGCTCGGTGTGTCACGGCGACACTGGCGCCGGGGACGGCCCGGCCGGGGTTGGCCTGACGCCCGCGCCAGCGAATCTGCGCGACGCTGCGCGGATGGATCACCTGAGCCTCTACGCGATTTACAGCACCCTTGGCCAAGGCGTCGAAGGCACCGACATGCCGGCGTTTGCCGATCAGCTCGATGATCGTCAGCGTTGGGATCTGGCCACCTATATCGCCGGCTTCAGCGCCGATGCGGCAGCCGCCAAGTCCGACAAGGTCTACAACATCGCCGATCTGGCGCGCCAGACGCCGGCCGAAGTGCAGGCTGTCGAGGGCGCACAGGTCGCGGCAACGTTCCGTGCGCAACGCGCACAACCGCCGCAGGTCAAACGCGGCCCGGCGCAGTTGCTCGATTATACTGCCGCCACGCTCGACAAGAGCCTCGCGGCCTACCGCGCCGGTGAGCATGATCAGGCCTATGACCTGTCGGTAGCGGCGTATCTGGAAGGTTTCGAACTGGTCGAAAGCTCGCTGGACAACGTCGATGCCAACGTACGCAAGGACACCGAAAAATCGCTGATGGCGTACCGGCAGTCGCTGCAGGACGGTCTGCCGGTCGAGCAAGCCGAACAGCGTCTGGACGCGGCCAAGGCGAAACTCAAGGAGTCCGCCGGCCTGCTGGGCAGCGATGGGCTGAGCTGGTCGCTGAGCTACATTTCCGGGTTGCTGATTCTGCTGCGCGAAGGCCTGGAAGCGATTCTGGTGCTGGCGGCGATCCTCGCCTTCCTGCGTAACACCGGCCAGCAATCGGCGGTGCGCAGTGTCAATGTGGGTTGGGGGCTGGCGTTGCTGGCAGGTTTGGCTACCTGGGCGCTGGCTGCATACGTGATCGACGTCAGTGGTTCGCAACGTGAGTTGCTGGAGGGCGCGACGGCGCTGTTTGCCAGTGTCATGGTGCTGTGGCTTGGCGTGTGGATGCACGACCGTCGCCATGCCGCTGCCTGGCAGGATTACATCAAGAGCAGCCTGGTCGGTGGCGGCGGGCGTTTCGGCTTTGCGATCCTGGCGTTCTTCTCGGTCTATCGCGAGTTGTTCGAAGTAATCCTGTTCTACGAAACCCTGTGGTTGCAGGCCGGTCCGGCCGGGCATGACGCCGTGCTGGCCGGCGGCGCGACGGCGCTGGTGCTGCTGATCGGCCTGGCCTGGGTGATCCTGCGCGGCTCGGCGAAACTGCCGCTGACGCTGTTCTTCAGCATCAACGCCGCGCTGCTCTGCGCGTTGTCGGTGGTGTTTGCCGGGCATGGCGTCAAAGCCTTGCAGGAAGCCGGGATCTTCGGCACTCGGCCGGTGGCATTCTTTGAGTTCGACTGGCTGGGGATTCATGCCGATGCGTATTCGCTGACAGCGCAGGCGGTGGCGATTCTGGCGATTGTTGTGTTGTATGGGCGTAGTTGGGTGGCGGAGAAGCGCCGAGTCGTCGCTTAAAGAAGCATTCGCTGGCGCTCACATTCGCGAGCAGGCTCGCTCCCACAGGGTCGGTGTGTATCCTGTGGGAGCGAGCCTGCTCGCGAATTTTTTGGAGGCAAGAAAATGCGTGTATGGATCGATGCCGACGCCTGTCCGCGGGCGGCGAAGGATCTGGTGGTGAAGTTCGCCCTCAAACGCCAGTTCGAGGTGGTGCTGGTCGCGGGTCAGCCACAGATCAAGCCTGGGCTGGCCATCGTCAAACTGATCGTGGTACCGAGCGGGCCGGATGCGGCGGATGATTATCTGGTCGAGCACGCCGTACCGGGCGAGCTGGTGATTTGCAGCGATATTCCGCTCGCCGACCGGCTGGTGAAGAAGGGGGTGGCGGCGCTGGATCCGCGCGGCAAAGAGTTCGATGCGCAAAACATGGGCGAGCGTCTGGCGGTGCGTAATCTGTTCACCGATCTGAGAGAACAGGGCCAGATGAGCGGCGGTCCGGCGCCGTTTGGCGAGCGTGAGAAGCAGGCGTTTGCCAATGCGCTGGACCGGATTCTGACCAGACTCACCCGCACATCCTGAGACTTGCACGGATCCCCTTGTAGGAGTGAGCCTGCTCGCGATAGCGGCGTATCAGGCGGCACATGAGTTGGCTGACACACCGCTATCGCGAGCAGGCTCACTCCTACATATAAGTTTGCGTGCAGGCAGTGATCACGCGTCGTTTTCGTGGGTCAGTTCGAGTACGCGGTCGACCAGTTTGTTGATCCCGGACGCCGCTTCGCTGATGGTCTGCGCCAGCATATAAGCAGGTGTGGTGACCAGTTTTCGCGCCTTGTCTTCAACGATTTCGGTCACGGCGCAGTCTTCGTGTGTCGCGCCCATTTTGCTCATTGCGGCGGCAGTGTCGGCATCGTTGCCGATGGTGCAGGTCACGCCCGGTCCGTAGATTTTCGCCGCCAGTGCCGGTGAGATACAGATCAGCCCGACTGGTTTGCCGGCTTCGGCAAACGCCTCGGCCAAGGCCAGCACGTCCGGTTGCACGGTGCAGCCGGCGCCTTCGACGGCGAAGTTCGACAGATTCTTTGCTGCACCGAAGCCGCCGGGCACGATCAACGCATCGAAGTCATCGACGTCGGCGTCGCGGATGTCCTTGACGTTGCCACGGGCAATGCGCGCCGACTCCACCAGCACGTTGCGCGATTCGGGCATTTCTTCACCGGTCAGGTGGTTGATCACATGCAGCTGCGCAACGTTGGGAGCGAAGCACTGCACCTGCGCGCCTCGCTGGTCCAGGCGCAGCAGGGTGATGACACTTTCGTGGATCTCGGCGCCGTCGTAGACGCCACTGCCGGACAGGATCACTGCAACTTTTTTGCTCATGGGCTTCTCTCCAGATTCATGGCGCTCAATGTCCACTATATTGCTGCGGGTTGCCAGAGCGGCAAGCGCCGGCCAACACCGGGACAGAGCGCTTTCTACATGGATCGCAACGACGGCGGGGTGTTCATTATTTGCCGGCTGTCGGGCGCAAGCGCCCGCAATCAGTCAGCCGGCGTCTTTGGTTCGGCAGGATTGGCCGACTCGGCCTCGCGCAATTGTTCAGCCTGGGCTGCTTTAGCGGTTTGCTCGTCTTGATAGACCTGTCTGGCCAGGCGGGCATTCTTGAAGCGTCGACGCAGCCACAGGCCGAGGCCCAGCAACAGCAGGGCGCCCAGCACCCATAGCTCATACTTCTTGATGCTGCCGAGCATGCCTTCGAGTACCGCGCCGAAGTGATACGCCGCCGCCGCCAGCGCCGTTGCCCAGATCGCCGCGCCGATACCGTTGAGTAGCAAATAGCGTCCCGGCGGATATCCGGACAGGCCGATCGCCACCGGCATCACTGTGCGCAAGCCGTAGACGAAGCGGAAGCTCAGCACCCAGATGTCCGGGTGTCGGCGGATATGCTCCAGCGCGCGGTCGCCCATCATTTGCCAGCGCGGTTTGCGCGCGAGCAATTTGCGCCCGTGCTTGCGCCCCATGAAGTACCACAGCTGATCGCCGGCATAGCTGCCGAAGAACGCCACGACCACCACCAGGTTGATGTCCATATAGCCACGGAACGCAAGAAAGCCTGCGAGCACGAGGATGGTTTCGCCTTCGAAGAACGTGCCGAGAAACAGGGCAAAGTAGCCGAAGTCATGCAGAAATTGTTGGAGCATTGTCTGGGTGCTGGCGAAATGAACGCGCAGCCTAACCCTTCGGACACATTCAGGAAAGTATCGAAATGTGTCTCGACGTGAACAATTCCTGCACTGAGAATGGAATGCGGCTACCTGTCACAGCTCTCACACAACTGTCATCCGTTCGTCATAATGGCCGTCTATAACTGTCACGCTCGCCCGTTGCGCGGGCTCAGGAGTCTGCCGTGAGCTTTACCCCCGCCAATCGTCTGTTCCCTGCCACTCGCCTGCGCCGCAATCGCCGTGATGATTTTTCGCGGCGGCTGGTGCGGGAAAACGTGCTGACGGTCGATGATCTGATCCTGCCGGTATTTGTGCTCGACGGTGAAAACCGCCGCGAAGCCGTGGCCTCGATGCCGGGTGTGGAGCGTTTGACCATCGACCTGCTGCTGGAAGAAGCCGCCCAATGGGTCGAGCTGGGCATTCCGGCGCTGGCGCTGTTCCCGGTCACACCGCCGCAACTGAAATCCCTCGACGCCGCCGAAGCCTGGAATCCCGACGGCATCGCCCAGCGCGCCACCCGCGCGTTGCGTGAGCGCTTCCCGGAACTGGGCGTGATCACCGACGTGGCGCTCGATCCATTTACCACCCACGGTCAGGACGGCATTCTCGACGCCGACGGCTACGTGCAGAACGACATCACCGTTGACGCACTGGTGCGCCAGGCGTTGTCCCACGCCGACGCCGGCGCGCAGGTCGTCGCGCCGTCGGACATGATGGACGGGCGCATCCAGGCCATTCGTGAAGCGCTGGAAGTCGCCGGCCACGTCAACGTGCGGATCATGGCCTACTCGGCGAAGTACGCCAGCGCCTATTACGGCCCGTTCCGCGACGCCGTGGGTTCGGCGTCGAACCTCGGCAAAGCGAACAAGGCCTCTTATCAGATGGACCCGGCCAACAGCGACGAAGCGCTGCACGAAGTCGGCGCGGACTTGTCTGAAGGCGCGGACATGGTCATGGTCAAACCGGGTATGCCGTACCTGGACATTCTTTTTCGGGTCAAAGATGCCTTCAAGGTGCCGACCTTCGTCTATCAGGTCAGTGGCGAATACGCCATGCACATGGCAGCGATCCAGAATGGCTGGTTGAGCGAAGCGGTGATTCTCGAATCATTGACCGCCTTTAAACGTGCCGGTGCAGATGGCATCCTGACTTACTTTGCCGTTCGTGCCGCTCAATTGTTACGAGAGCAGAAATAGCCCTCCCAGGAACATTCCATGAATACCGAAGGACTCACTGAAGTTGCCGTAAAAGAAGCTCAGCCGGTGGTCGAGCAAGTCACCGAAACCCCGCCGGAACTGGAGCCAGCGCCACCCGCGCCGGCGGCCGAACCGGTTGCGGCGGTGCCGGCGATCGCCATTCCCGGTCTGGATGACAGCAGCCTGTACATCCATCGCGAGCTTTCGCAATTGCAGTTCAACATCCGCGTGCTGGAACAGGCGCTGGACGAGTCCTATCCGTTGCTGGAGCGACTGAAGTTCCTGCTGATCTTCTCCAGCAACCTCGACGAATTCTTCGAGATCCGCGTCGCCGGGCTGAAAAAGCAGATCACCTTCGCCCGTGAGCAGGCCGGCGCTGATGGTCTGCAGCCGCATCAGGCGCTGGCGCGGATCAGCGATCTGGTCCACGGCCATGTGGACCGCCAATACGCGATCCTCAACGACATCCTCCTGCCAGAGCTGGAAAAGCATCAGGTGCGCTTCATCCGTCGGCGCAATTGGACGACCAAGCTCAAAACCTGGGTGCGCCGCTACTTCCGCGACGAGATTGCGCCGATCATCACCCCGATCGGTCTCGACCCGACGCACCCGTTTCCGTTGTTGGTGAACAAGAGCCTTAACTTCATCGTCGAGCTCGAAGGTATCGACGCCTTCGGTCGCGATTCCGGTCTGGCGATCATTCCGGCCCCGCGCCTGCTGCCGCGGATCATCAAGGTACCGGAAGAAGTCGGCGGCCCCGGCGACAACTATGTATTCCTTTCGTCGATGATCCACGCCCACGCCGACGACCTGTTCCAGGGCATGAAGGTAAAAGGTTGCTACCAGTTCCGTCTGACCCGAAACGCCGACCTGGCGCTCGATTCCGAAGACGTCGAAGACCTGGCCCGCGCGCTGCGCGGCGAATTGTTCTCCCGCCGTTACGGTGATGCAGTGCGGCTGGAAGTCGCCGACACCTGCCCGAAACACCTGTCGGACTACCTGCTCAAGCAGTTCAACCTGAGCGAGACCGAGCTGTATCAGGTCAACGGCCCGGTCAACCTGACGCGTCTGTTCAGCATCACTGGTCTGGACAGCCATCCGGAGCTGCAATACACGCCGTTCACCCCGCAGATCCCGAAACTGCTGCAGAACAGCGAAAACATTTTCAGCGTGGTCAGCAAGCAGGACATTCTCTTGCTGCACCCGTTCGAGTCGTTCACGCCAGTAGTCGACCTGCTGCGTCAGGCGGCGAAAGATCCGCATGTGCTCGCCGTACGGCAAACGCTGTACCGCTCCGGGGCCAACTCCGAAATCGTCGATGCGCTGGTGGATGCCGCGCGTAACGGCAAGGAAGTCACGGCGGTCATCGAGTTGCGTGCGCGTTTCGACGAAGAGTCCAACCTGCAATTGGCCAGCCGTCTGCAAGCAGCCGGTGCGGTGGTGATCTACGGCGTGGTCGGTTTCAAGACCCACGCCAAGATGATGCTGATCCTGCGTCGTGAGGCCGGTGAGATTGTCCGCTATGCGCACCTCGGCACCGGTAACTATCACGCCGGTAACGCCAAGCTGTACACCGATTACAGCCTGCTGACCTCCGACGACGCCTTGTGCGAAGACGTCGGCAAACTGTTCAGTCAGTTGATCGGCATGGGCAAGACGCTGCGCATGAAAAAGCTGTTGCATGCGCCGTTCACCCTGAAGAAGGGCATGCTCGACATGATTGCCCGCGAAACCCAGTTCGCCGTTGAAGGCAAACCGGCGCACATCATCGCCAAGTTCAACTCGCTGACCGATCCGAAGATCATCCGCGCGCTGTACAAGGCCAGCCAGTCGGGCGTGCGTATCGATCTGGTGGTGCGCGGCATGTGCTGCCTGCGTCCGGGCATCGCCGGGGTCTCGCACAACATTCACGTGCGCTCGATCATCGGCCGCTTCCTGGAACACACCCGAGTGTTCTACTTCCTCAACGGCGGCGAGGAGCAGATGTTCCTCTCCAGCGCCGACTGGATGGAGCGCAACCTCGACAAGCGTGTCGAGACGTGCTTCCCGGTCGAGGGCAAGAAGCTGCTGACCCGGGTCAAGAAAGAGCTGGAGCTGTACCTGACCGACAACACCCACAGCTGGAGCTTGCAGTCGGATGGCCGCTACATCCGCAACACGCCAACCGGCAACCAGAACCCGCGCAGTGCGCAGGCGACGTTGCTGGAGCGGTTGGGCAGTCCGATATTGCCGGTGAGCAGCTGACCGTCAGCGCAATAAAAAAGGCGATCCCTCGGGATCGCCTTTTTTGTGTCTGTACTGATTCAACCTGTGGCGAGGGGATTTATCCCCGTTGGCCTGCGCAGCAGGCCTGGTTTGATCAAAGAAAGGGTCGCTTCGCGCCCCAACGGGGATAAATCCCCTCGCCACAATCAGTGTCAGTGAACCGTGAGGACGATGCCGACCCGCGTCAGCCAGTCTGCCTCCAGCCCGAAATCCGCCTGGGTCAGTTGATTTTCTTCCAGCCAGTTCTCGGGAAATTCCACTTCCAGCCTGTCGCCATTGGCGTGCAGCACCACCTGCGGCATCGCCTGAGTACCACGAATGTGGTGGAACAGGATGGCAAAGCGCAGCAGCACGCAGAGGCGGATCAGCTTGATGCCGTCGTCGCCGAATTCGGCAAACTTGTCTTTGGGAATGTTGCGTCGGTGGCCGCGCACCAGCAGGGCGAGCATTTGCTGGTCTTCGCGGGAGAAGCCGGCGAGGTCCGAGTGTTCGATCAGGTAAGCGCCGTGTTTGTGGTAGTGGTAGTGGGCGATGTCGAGGCCGACTTCGTGCACTTTCGCCGCCCAGCCCAGCAGTTCGCGCCAGATGCCGTCGTCCAGCTCCCAGTCCACCGCGACCTGGTCGAACGCATGCAGGGCTTTGCGTTCCACCCGCGCGGCTTGTTCCAGGTCGACGTGGTAACGCTCCATCAGCGAGGTCAGGGTGCGTTCGCGCACGTCTTCGTGATGATGGCGGCCGAGCAGGTCGTACAGCACGCCTTCACGCAGGGCGCCGTCGCAGTGGTCCATGCGTTGCAGTTCGAGGGCATCGAAAATCGCTTCGAGAATCGCCAGGCCCGCCGGGAAAATGGTCCGGCGGTCAGGCTTGATGCCTTCAAAGTCGATCTTGTCGGCGTCGCCCAGTTTGAACAGCCGGCGCTTGAGCCAGGCCAGGCCTTCGGCATTGACTTCGCCCGTGCCGTGGCCGCCAGCCTTCAACGCCAGACCGATGGCGCGAATGGTGCCTGAGGAGCCGATGGCTTCATCCCAGGTCAGGCGGTGCAGGGCGTGCTCGATGCTCATGATCTCCAGCCGCGCCGCCGTATAGGCCTGGGCGTAGCGCGCGGGGGTGATCTTGCCGTCCTTGAAGTAGCGCTGGGTAAAGCTCACGCAACCCATTTGCAGGCTTTCACGCAGCAACGGCTCGAAACGCTGGCCGATAATGAACTCGGTACTGCCGCCGCCGATATCGGCCACCAGGCGTTTGCCGGGGGTGTCGGCGAGGGTGTGCGACACGCCAAGGTAAATCAGTCGCGCTTCTTCACGACCGGAAATGACTTCCACCGGATGGCCGAGGATTTCTTCGGCACGGCGGATGAATTCGCCGCGGTTGCGCGCTTCGCGCAGGGCGTTAGTGCCGACAATGCGCACGGCGCCGAGCGGCATACCGTTGATCAGTTGGGCAAAACGCTTGAGGCAATCGAGGCCGCGCTGCATCGATTCTTCGTTGAGTTGGCGCGCGTCGTCGATGCCGGCGGCCAGTTGCACCTTTTCGCCGAGGCGCTCAAGAATGCGGATTTCGCCGTTCTGGGCCTTGGCCACGACCATGTGAAAGCTGTTGGAGCCCAGGTCGATTGCGGCGATCAGGGACAGATTCTTGGCTTGGGATTGCGGCATGGTCAGGGGGTCTCGGTCGATAACCCCGCCATCGTGCCACGATCAAACGCTGGCGCCAACGCACACGGTTCAAACCGTTGATCCTGCGCAGCAAGCTTGACACCGCAGCGCGGCCATTCGCGAGCAGGCTCGCTCCCACATGGCAATGCGTACTGCTTGGGGTTTGCTTTGATCCCATTGGAATGCGTTCCAATGTGGGAGCGAGCCTGCTCGCGAAGGCGCCCGCCTCGACACCGGAGAGTTTTCAGGCTGTCGCTTCCACTGTGCCAATAAAGTTCGCCAGCTCGGCCGTCTGCGGATTGGCAAACAGCACCTTCGGATCCCCCACCTCATGTACCTTGCCGTGGTGCATGAACACCAGTTTGTCGCCCACTTCCCGGGCAAAGCGCATTTCGTGGGTGACCATGATCAAGGTCATGCCTTCCTTCGCCAGTTGCCGCACCACGCTGAGCACTTCGTTGACCAGTTCCGGATCGAGCGCCGAGGTGATTTCATCGCATAACAAGACTTTCGGCGACATCGCCAGAGCCCGGGCGATCGCCACGCGCTGTTGCTGACCGCCAGACAACCGGTCCGGAAAGGCGTCGAATTTTTCCCCCAGGCCGACACGTTCAAGCATCTCGCGCGCCAATTGCGCGGCCTTGGCCTTCGGCACTTTCTGCACCACTTGCGGCGCCAGCATGACGTTCTCGCCCACGGTCAGGTGCGGGAACAGGTTGAACTGCTGGAACACCATGCCGACTTTCTGCCGCAGGCTGCGCAAGTCGGCGCGGGCGGCGTCGAGGTATTCGCCGTCGACTTCGATCACGCCGTCGTTGATCGACTCCAGACCATTGAGGGTGCGTAGCAACGTGGACTTGCCCGAGCCGCTGCGGCCGATGATCGCCACCACCTGGCCTTCCTCGACGCTGAGGTCGATGCCTTTGAGTACATGGTGATCGCCGTAGTATTTATGCAGGGCGGAAATTCTAAGCAGAGGCATGCAGTCTCCTTTCCAGGTAGCGCGCACTGAGGGACAGGGGGTAGCAGAGCAGGAAGTAGCCGAGGGCGACGAGGCCGTAGACCATGAACGGTTCAAACGTGGCGTTGGCGAGCATGCCGCCGGTCTTGGTCAGCTCGGTGAAGCCGATAATCGACGTTACCGCCGTGCCTTTGACCACTTGCACCGAGAAGCCCACGGTTGGCGCAACAGCGATGCGCAGCGCTTGCGGCAGAATGACGTAGCGCAGTTGCTCAAGCGGATTGAGCGCCAGGCTCGAGGAGGCTTCCCACTGGCCGTGGGGAATGGCCTCGACGCAACCGCGCCAGATCTCCGCCAGATAGGCGCTGGTGAACAGGGTCAGGGCGATCGCCGCGGCCATCCACGGCGAAATCTCAATCCCGGCCAGGGCTACGCCGAAGAACACCAAAAACAGTTGCATCAATAATGGCGTGCCCTGGAACAGCTCGATCCAGGTGCGGGCAATGCTGCTCGGCAAGGTGTTTTTCGAGATGCGCATCACCAGAATCAGCAGCCCGACAAGGCCGCCACCAATGAACGCCACCAGCGAAAGGGCCAGCGTCCATTGCAGACCGGTGAGCAGGTTGCGCAGGATGTCCCAGAAAGTGAAGTCGCTCATTGGTTGCTCCTGGCGATGAACCGGCGACCGAACCAGTTGAGCAATTGGCGGATCAGCAGCGCCATGCACAGGTAGATCAGCGTGGTCAGCGCATAAGTCTCAAAAGCGCGGAAATTGCGCGACTGAATGAAGTTCGCGGCGAAGCTCAGCTCTTCAGTGGCGATCTGCGAGCACACCGCCGAACCGAGCATGACGATGATGATCTGGCTGCTCAGCGCCGGCCATACCTTGCCCAGCGCCGGCAGCAGCACCACGTGGCGGAACGCTTCGAAGCGCGTCATGGCCAAGGCTGCGGCGGCCTCCAGTTGCCCACGGGGGATCGCCTGAATGCCGGCACGAATGATCTCGGTCGAATAGGCGCCGAGGTTGATCACCATTGCCAGCACCGCCGCCTGCCACTCGGAGATTTGCACGCCGAGCGACGGCAGACCGAAGAAGATGAAAAACAACTGCACCAGAAACGGCGTGTTGCGGATCAACTCGACGTATACGCCGAAAATCGCCGAGAACGGGCGGATATGCCAAGCCCGCACCAGCGCCCCGACAATGCCCACGCCCACCCCGAGCAACGCGCCGATGGCGGTCAGCTCAAGGGTGAACAGTGCGCCACGCAGCAGCAGGTCGGTGTTTTCCACCACCGGCAGGAAATCGAACTGATAAGCCATGAAGGTCTCCCGCGCAGTCGATCAGAGATCGGCCGGCAGCGGCTCTTTCAGCCAGGTCTGCGAATTCTTTTCCAGTGCGCCGTCAGCCTTGGCGGTGTTGAGGATGTCGTTGACCTTGGCCAGCAGCGCCGCTTCGTTCTTGTTCACGCCGACGTAGACCGGCGAATCCTTGAGCTTCACTTTCAGCGCCGGCACGCGTTTCGGGTTCTTTTCGCTGATGGCGACCATCACCACGTTGCCGCTGGCGATCAGATCGACCTGGCCGGCCAGGTAAGCGGCGATAGTCGAGTTGTTGTCCTCGAAGCGTTTGATGGTCACGCCTTCGGGGGCGACCTTGGTCAGTTCGATATCTTCGATGGCGCCGCGGGTAACGCTGATGGTTTTACCTTTGAGGTCGTCGAGGCTGGTGATGGCGGCGTCTGGCGGGCCGAACACAGCGAGGTAGAACGGCGCGTAGGCGCGGGAGAAATCGATGACTTTCTCGCGCTCGGCGTTTTTGCCGAGGCTGGAAATCACCAGATCGACCTTGCCGGTGGTGAGGAACGGGATGCGGTTGGTGCTGTTGACCGGGGTCAGCTCAAGTTTGACCTTGAGCTGGTCGGCGAGCAGTTTCGCCGTGTCGATGTCCAGTCCGCGCGGCTTCATGTCCGGGCCGACCGAGCCGAACGGCGGGAAATCCTGAGGCACGGCAACTTTCAGCGTGCCGCGTTTGACCACGTCGTCCAGACCGTCGGCGTGAGCGGGAGCCTGGCACAGCAGCAGGCCGGCAAACAGGGAAGCGAGGAGGGCGCTGTAACGCTGGGTCATGGACAATCTCCGGATCGGCGGGAAGTGGTTTCTGCGATCGGACAGAGCATGGGCCGTGCCAACGCGTGGCATTCGCCTGCGCAAGCCGCAGTATCAGCGGCTTCGTTCGGTCTTACTGGTCTGAACAGTCAGGTCGCATTTCGCACTGCGATGGCGCATCGATGGTGCGCGCCGAACCCCGCTGGGGCACGACTTGCCGGACTCGGCGAATAGCTTTACAACTAGCCGCACCTTGGCCCTGACGCGTCCGCAAACCATGAATTCGATCTCCCGCGCCGTACCCGAAGTGGCGCTGCAAGCGATCCGCAAACTGATCACCGAACAGGGCTTCGGCGCTGGTGCTGCCTTGCCGTCGCAACGGGATCTGGCACTTCAACTGGGCGTCAGCCGGGCATCGCTGCGTGAGGCGTTGTCGTCGCTGAGCGCGTTGGGCGTGGTCAGTATCCAACCGGGCAAGGGCGTGTTTGTGCAGTCGCCGGTCGAGCTGCCGCGCGGCGAAGCGCCGGGCTGGCCGTTCGCGGAGCAGGCCTCGCCGCTGGACATCTTCCAGCTGCGCTACGCGCTGGAGGGCTTTGCCGCAGGGCTGGCAGCGACCACGTTGAGCACGTTTGATCTGGATGCGCTGGAAGACAACGTCGCGGCGATGCGCGAGCAATTGCGCGGCGGCGACTTCGAAGCGGCGGCGAAACTCGACTTCGAGTTCCATCGGCGCATCCTGCTGGCCAGTGGTAATCAGGCGATGCTGAGCATCCTCACCGCCAGCGCCGAAATCTTTCTCGAAAGCCAGAAACTGCCGTTCATCCGCGCCGAGCGCGCCATGGAAACCTGGCAGGAACACCGCAAGATCCTCCGCGCTCTGGCCCGCCGTGCGTCGGCGGCTGCGCAAAAAGCCATGCAGGAACACGTGCGCAACGCGGCCCTGCGTACCGGAATCGCCTTCATCGCTCCCGTCGCCGGCTGATTTGAGCTATACCGAAACTCATCAGGGGCCATAGCAACACTCAATCATCTGCGACTTCCTGAACAAGGGAAGGGCGGCTATGATGGACCACGTTTTTTTGCTTACAACCTGGAGAATTCCATGAGCAGCGATCTGATCAAACACGTTAGCGACGCTAGCTTCGAAGCCGACGTACTCAAGGCCGAAGGCGCTGTCCTGGTCGACTACTGGGCTGAATGGTGCGGCCCTTGCAAAATGATCGCACCGGTTCTGGACGAGATTGCCGAGACTTACAAAGGCAAGCTGACCGTCGCCAAACTGAACATCGACGAAAACCAGGAAACCCCGGCCAAGCATGGCGTGCGCGGTATCCCGACGCTGATGCTGTTCAAGAACGGCAACGTTGAAGCGACCAAGGTCGGCGCCCTGTCGAAGTCGCAACTGGCGGCTTTCCTCGACGCCAACATCTAAGCGTCGCAGTAAAACGCTGAAAAAAAGCCCCGCAATTCGCGGGGCTTTTTGCGTATTCAGGGCTAGACGCTCCGAAACTCAGGTGGTACATTCGGCCCCGCACTGGTTTCTCCACTGCCCCCTGCTAGCCGTCGCCGACGCACTCCTTTTCGAATTAGTTCGCGATCCTGTCGCCTTCTCCGCGGCGCGGCCTCATTAAGCCAAAAGCTTAATTTCCCCCCTCCATAAATGATTACGTCATTCCTATATGAATCTGACTGAACTCAAGCAAAAGCCGATTACCGAACTGCTCGAATTGGCCGAACAGATGGGCATAGAAAATATGGCCCGTTCGCGCAAGCAGGACGTGATTTTCTCCCTGCTGAAAAAGCACGCCAAGAGCGGCGAGGAAATCTCCGGTGATGGCGTGCTGGAGATTCTCCAGGACGGCTTCGGCTTCCTGCGCTCCGCAGACGCTTCCTACCTGGCCGGCCCTGACGATATCTACGTCTCGCCAAGCCAGATCCGCCGCTTCAACTTGCGCACCGGTGACACCATCGTTGGCAAGATTCGCCCTCCGAAGGAAGGTGAGCGGTATTTCGCCCTGCTCAAGGTCGACACGATCAACTTCGATCGTCCGGAGAACGCGAAGAACAAGATTCTCTTCGAGAACCTGACGCCGCTGTTCCCGACCGTGCGCATGAAGATGGAAGCCGGTAACGGTTCCACCGAAGACTTGACCGGCCGTGTGATCGACCTGTGCGCGCCGATCGGTAAAGGCCAGCGTGGCCTGATCGTGGCGCCGCCGAAAGCCGGCAAGACGATCATGCTGCAGAACATCGCCGCGAACATCGCCCGTAACAATCCTGAAGTTCATCTGATCGTGCTGTTGATCGACGAGCGTCCGGAAGAAGTGACCGAAATGCAGCGCACCGTGCGCGGCGAAGTGGTCGCCTCGACGTTCGACGAGCCGCCGACCCGTCACGTGCAAGTGGCTGAAATGGTCATCGAGAAGGCCAAGCGCCTGGTCGAACACAAGAAAGACGTGGTGATCCTGCTCGACTCCATCACCCGTCTGGCCCGTGCCTACAACACCGTGATCCCGAGCTCCGGCAAGGTCCTGACCGGTGGTGTCGATGCCCACGCCCTGGAGAAGCCGAAGCGTTTCTTCGGTGCGGCGCGCAACATCGAAGAAGGCGGCTCGCTGACCATTATCGCCACCGCGCTGGTTGAAACCGGCTCGAAGATGGACGAAGTGATCTACGAAGAGTTCAAGGGTACCGGCAACATGGAGCTGCCTCTGGATCGCAGGATCGCCGAGAAGCGTGTGTTCCCGGCCATCAACATCAACCGTTCCGGCACTCGCCGCGAAGAGTTGCTGACCGCCGACGACGAGCTGCAGCGCATGTGGATTCTGCGCAAGCTGCTGCACCCGATGGACGAAATCGCCGCCATCGAGTTCCTGGTCGACAAGTTGAAAACGACCAAGACCAACGACGAGTTCTTCTTGTCGATGAAGCGCAAGTAACAGCAAGTCGTTGAAAAAGGCGTCCCGCGAGGGGCGCTTTTTTTTGCCTGCGATTTTATTTGTATCTGGATTGAAGCTTGCGCGGCTGCTAACTTCGCGCCTTCAAGGGACTCTGTATCCAGAACAGGTAAGGTTTTACATGCACACGTTTGGCAATCGCCGTGATATCGACGGTTTACGCGCACTCGCGGTACTTCCCGTCGTGCTGTTTCATTTCGGATTCACTACATTCAGCGGCGGCTTTGTCGGCGTCGACGTTTTCTTCGTCATTTCCGGCTTTCTGATCACCTCGATTCTGTTCCGTGAAATCAGTGCGCAGCGCTTCAGTTTCCTCGATTTCTGGGGCCGTCGCGCCCGGCGTATCCTGCCGGCGCTGACGTTGGTGGTGGTGGTGACTCTAGCGTTGGGCTGGTTGCTGCTGACGGCCAAGGACCTGTCCGATCTGGGGCGGACCATTCGTTACCAGTCGCTGTTCATTTCCAACATCCTGTTCATGCGCGAAGACGGCTATTTCGAGCCGGCGTCGGATCTGAAACCGTTGCTGCATACCTGGTCGCTGGCGGTAGAAGAGCAGTACTACATCTTCTTCCCGCTAATGATGGTGCTGTTGATGCGTTATGTCCGGCACTGGCGCTGGATGCTGTTCGCGGTGCTGCTGGTGTCGTTCGGGCTGAACATCGTTTACATCGAGCGCCGTCCGGAATTCGCTTTCTTCTCTCTGCCGACCCGCGCCTGGGAACTGCTCTGCGGCGCCATGCTCGCGGTACTGCCGGCAGCAAAGCACGCGCCGCGGCTTTGGGTTCGGCAAACGGTCGGCCTGGCCGGACTGGCGGCGGTGCTGCTGGCGGTGTTCACCTTTGACAAAACCACGGTGTTTCCGGGTTGGGCAGCGTTGTTGCCGGTGCTCGGTACGACTGCATTGATCTGGTCGGGCGCACGCGGCCCGACCCTCGCAGGCCAGCTGTTGAGCCTGCGGCCGATGGTGTGGATCGGTCTGTTGTCCTACTCGCTGTACCTGTGGCATTGGCCGATTTATGTGTATGCCAACGCCATCTCTATCGACGGTATTCAGCCGCTGGAAGCTGTTGGCTGGATTGCGCTGGCAGTGGCGCTGGCGTGGCTGAGCCTGCGCTATGTCGAGCTGCCGTTTCGCGAGAAGCGGGTGTTTGCCAGCCGTAACTCGGTGCTGGTCGGGGGGCTGGTTTCCATTACTGCGCTGGCCGTGGTCGGCTCGGCCATCCGTTCGGCGGACGGCGTGCCTGAGCGTCTGAGCGGCAAGGCCCTCGAATATGCGCAGTCCCAGGAATGGAACGCCGGGCAAATGAAATGCATGCACATGAGCAAGGACAAGACGCTGGACAAGGCGTGTCGCGTGGGCGGCGATCAGAAGATTGCCCCGACGAAGATGTTCTGGGGCGACAGTCATACCGCTGCGCTGCTGCCGGCCATCGAAGGCAATAGCCAGCGTGACGGTCAGCCAGTGTGGCTTTACAGCCTCACGGGATGCCCGCCGATCATCGATGACGCCTTGCGCCCGCAGTGCAAGCAATTCAACCAGCGCAACATGCAATTGGTCCGCGAACTGGGCATCAAGGACGTGGTGCTGGCGGCAAACTGGAGTTTGTATGTCTACGGCCGCGAGGACGGCGACGGCGACAAGCAGTTCCTGCTCGATCCTTCGCGCAATGTTGCGCAGTCCGAGAAGCGCATGGCGGCCGCGATCAAGGCGCAGGTCGGCGAGCTGCGCGAGGCTGGCGTGCAGGTCTGGCTGTTCAAGGAAGTACCGCTGCAGCACAAGAGTTACATCGGTCGCCTGACCAGCCTGGCGCGCGTCGGCCGTTCGGCAGAAGGCCTTGGTCGCCCGCTCGGCGAACATCTGGCTCGCCAGCAATTCTTCACTGAGCTGTTCGGCGCGATGAATGCCGCGGATGCCGGTGTGCACGTCATCGACCCGACGCCGCTGATGTGCAAGGACGGCCTGTGCATGATTGATGTCGATGGCCATTCTCAGTACAAGGACGCCGATCACCTTTCCGACGCCGGCAGCGCGCGGCTGAGCCCGCTGTTTGCGCCGATGCTGCTGGGCGCAAGCCACAATTGAGCGCTGCCGGGCACTGACGGGCTGCTGTTTGCCCGTCAGAGCAGGTAGGATGTACGCCTATTTTGAGGGTGCCATCGTCAATGAAATTCAAGGATCTTCGGGATTTCGTGCAGCAGCTTGAGCAGCGCGGAGAGTTGAAACGCATCCAGATTCCCGTCTCGCCGGTGCTGGAGATGACGGAGGTGTGCGACCGCACGCTGCGGGCCAAGGGGCCGGCGCTGTTGTTCGAAAAGCCCACGGGCTACGACATTCCGGTGCTCGGCAACCTGTTCGGCACCCCTGAACGCGTGGCCATGGGCATGGGCGCCGAGTCGGTCAGCGAGCTGCGCGAAATCGGCAAGCTGCTGGCCTTCCTCAAGGAGCCGGAGCCGCCGAAGGGCTTGAAGGACGCGTGGTCGAAGCTGCCGATTTTCCGCAAGATCATCTCGATGGCGCCGAAAGTCGTCAAAGATGCGGTGTGCCAGGAAGTCGTCATCGAAGGCGATGACGTCGATCTGGCGATGCTGCCAGTGCAGACCTGCTGGCCCGGCGACGTCGGCCCGCTCATCACTTGGGGTCTGACCGTCACCAAAGGTCCGAACAAGGAGCGCCAGAACCTCGGCATCTACCGCCAGCAGGTGATCGGCCGCAACAAGGTGATCATGCGCTGGCTCAGCCACCGTGGCGGTGCCCTTGATTTTCGCGAGTGGTGCGAGAAGCACCCGGGCCAGCCGTTCCCGGTGTCCGTGGCGCTTGGCGCCGACCCGGCGACGATTCTCGGTGCGGTGACGCCCGTCCCGGACAGCCTCTCCGAATACGCCTTCGCCGGTCTGCTGCGCGGCAACCGCACCGAACTGGTCAAGTGCCGTGGCAACGACCTGCAGGTGCCGGCCACCGCCGAGATCATCCTCGAAGGCGTGATTCATCCGGGCGAGATGGCCGATGAAGGCCCCTACGGCGACCACACCGGTTACTACAACGAAGTCGACAGCTTCCCGGTGTTCACCGTCGAGCGCATCACTCACCGGATCAAGCCGATCTACCACAGCACCTACACGGGTCGTCCGCCGGATGAGCCGGCGATTCTCGGCGTGGCACTCAACGAAGTGTTCGTGCCGATCCTGCAAAAGCAGTTCCCGGAGATCACCGACTTTTACCTGCCGCCGGAAGGCTGCTCGTACCGCATGGCCATCGTGACCATGAAGAAGTCGTATCCGGGGCATGCCAAGCGCGTGATGCTCGGTGTCTGGTCGTTTTTGCGACAGTTCATGTACACCAAGTTCGTTATCGTCACCGACGACGATATCAACGCCCGTGACTGGAATGATGTGATCTGGGCCATCACCACGCGCATGGACCCCAAGCGCGATACGGTGATGATCGATAACACGCCCATCGACTATCTCGACTTCGCCTCGCCGATTTCCGGCCTGGGTTCGAAGATGGGTCTGGACGCCACCCACAAGTGGCCGGGCGAGACCACTCGCGAGTGGGGTCGTGTGATTGTCAAGGACGACGCCGTTACCCAGCGGATCGATGCCATATGGAATCAATTAGGAATAGATTGATGCGTGTAACCTTGCAGCCCTCCGGAGCAGTGCTTGAGATACGGCCCGGTGAGCGGATTCTCGACGGCGCGCGGCGCCTGGGCTACGACTGCCCGCAAAGCTGCCGCAACGGTAATTGTCACGTGTGTGCGGCGCTGCTGGTGGAAGGCCGCGTCGAACAGGCGGGCAACGTGCACGATCATGGCGAGTTCTACACTTGCATCGCCGAGCCGCTGGAAGACTGCGTGCTGCTCTGGGATGGCGTGCTGGCGCTGGGCGAGTTGCCGGTGCGCAGCCTGTCCTGTCAGGTCATTGAATGCCGTGAGGTCGGCGGCGATACCTGGCGCGTGCGGCTGCGTGCGCCGGCGGGCAAACCGCCGCGCTATCACGCCGGCCAGTACCTGATGATCGAGCGCGAGAGCGGCGAGAAATCAGCATTTTCCATGGCTTCGGCGCCCCATGGCGGGCGCGATCTGGAAATTCACGTGCTGGCGCGTGAAGCCAGTGCACTGAGCCTGATCGAGCAACTGCAACGCAACACGCTGGTGCGCGTCGAACTGCCGTTCGGCGATACCCACCTCGCCGAATTGCCCGACGGCCCGCTGGTGCTGGTCGCCGCCGGTACCGGCATGGGCCAGATTCACAGTCTGATCGAACATTGCCGCGCTGAAGGCTTCAAGCATCCGGTGCATCTGTACTGGGGGGTGCGCCGCCCGGAAGATTTCTACCAGATCGAACATTGGGACGAATGGCTGAAACTGCCCAACCTGTTTCTGCACAAGGTGGTCAGCGATCAGTGTGGCTGGGAAGGGCGCTGCGGGATGCTGCATGAAGCGGTTTGCGAGGACTTCCCCGACCTGAAACCGTTGCACGTCTATGCCAGCGGTTCGCCCGCCATGGTCTACGGCACGCTGGACGCGCTGGTCGAGGCGGGAATGGATGCGCACCAGATGCGCGCTGACGTATTCGCCTACGCACCGCGCTCTTGAAAATGTGGGAGCGAGCCTGCTCGCGAATGCGGTTTATCAGTCACCATTGATGTCGACTGACCGATCGCTTTCGCGAGCAAGCTCGCTCCCACCTTGGTTTTATGCGTAGCGCTGGTAATGCGTTATAACTTTGCATATAGCCGATCGGTATTTAAGTAATTACATAAATACCGCTAGGTTATATATCAATCAGGCAATTAATCAGTGGCACTTAATTTGCCTTAAAACATATGTGCCTTACTGTTACAGCGGTGCGTTCTATTAAGTAATTCTTCACCCGCGGGGAGCTGAACGCTATTCGCCATGAGCGCCATTGAAAACGCAATTCTGAACCTGGCTTACCCTCCGCGACTCGATCTTGGGCCGCAGCTGACGCACGAACAACTTCTCGCTTCCATGCAATCGACCATGGCGCGCCACAAGGGCGGGCCGGTGTGGCTGTTCGCGTATGGCTCGCTGATCTGGCGACCGGAATGCACAGCGGTCGAGCGCATGCGCGGTCGTGTGCATGGCTATCATCGCGGCTTGTACCTCTGGTCCCATGAGCACCGTGGTACGCCGGAAATGCCCGGTCTGGTGTTTGGTCTGGATCGCGGCGGTTCCTGCAGCGGTTTTGCCTACCGTTTGCCGGAGGACAATCTCGATGCCGCGCTGTATGCCCTGTGGAAACGTGAAATGCCGTTCCCTTCCTATCGCCCGCACTGGCTCAATTGCCGGCTCGAAGATGGTACTCGGGTACAGGCCTTGGGATTCGTTCTGGAGCGACACCTGCCCAGCTATGCCGGCAACTTGCCGGATCATGTGCTGAGCCAGGTGTTTGCAAGCGCTTGCGGGCGTTACGGCACCACTCGCGATTATGTCGAGCAGACCGCCCACGCCCTGCGCAGCCACGCCATGCCAGACCGCAATCTGGAGGCGCGGCTCAAGCGCTGTAAATCACACAGTGATCAGGCGACCGCTTCACGGCTCTGACTGGCGACTTGCTTGTGCCATAGCGTTGGCGCAAGGAAGGCCATCGCCAGCAGGCAAGCGCTCACCAGCAACACAAAGCCGCCGTCCCAGCCGAAATGGTCGACGGTGTAGCCCATCGCCGCACTGGCCGCGACCGAACCACCCAGATAACCGAACAGACCGGTGAAGCCCGCTGCGGTGCCTGCGGCCTTCTTCGGTGCCAGTTCCAGCGCCTGCAGACCGATCAGCATCACCGGGCCGTAGATCAGAAAGCCGATCGACAGCAGTGCGATCATGTCGACCATCGGGTTGCCGGCCGGATTGAGCCAGTAAACCAGCGTGGCGACTGTCACCAGTGCCATGAACACCATGCCGGTCAGGCCACGGTTGCCACGGAAGATCTTGTCCGACATCCAGCCGCACAACAGCGTGCCCGGGATGCCCGCCCACTCATAGAAGAAATAGGCCCACGAGGTTTTATCCACGGTGAAACCCTTGGCTTCCTTCAGATAGGTCGGCGCCCAGTCCAGTACGCCGTAGCGCAGCAGGTAGACGAAGACGTTGGCCAGCGCGATGTACCAGAGCATTTTGTTGCGCAGCACGTATTTGACGAAGATTTCCTTGGCGCTGAATTCGTCTTCGTGGCTGGCATCGTAGCCTTCCGGGTAATCGTTCTTGTATTGCTCGATCGGTGGCAGGCCTACCGATTGCGGGGTATCGCGCATGGTGATGAAGGCAAATACCGCCACGCCCAGCGCCACGGCAGCCGGCACATAGAACGCCGCGTGCCAATCGTTGAACAGGCCCATGCCGATCAGGAACAGCGGGCCGATCAGGCCGCCGCCGACGTTATGCGCCACGTTCCACACCGAGACCACACCGCCGCGTTCCTTCTGCGACCACCAGTGCACCATCGTCCGTCCGCTTGGCGGCCAGCCCATGCCCTGGGCCCAGCCATTGATGAACAGCAGGATGAACATCATGGTCACGCTGGACGTTGCCCAGGGCGCGAAACCGAAAACGAACATCACCCCCGCCGACACCAGCAGGCCGAACGGCAGGAAGAAGCGCGGGTTGGAACGGTCGGACACCAGGCCCATGAGGAACTTCGACAAGCCGTAGGCGATGGCGATCGCCGACATCGCCAGGCCCAGATCGCCCCGGCTGTAGCCTTCGTCGATCAAGTAAGGCATGGCCAGCGAGAAGTTTTTGCGCAGCAGGTAGTAACCGGCGTAGCCGATAAAGATACCGGCGAAGATCTGCCAGCGCAGGCGCCGGTAGGTGCTGTCTATTTTTTCTTCAGGCAATGGAGCCTGATGTGCGGCAGGACGAAAGAAAGCAAACATTCAAGAGCTCCAGTTTTCTTGTTTTGACTGCGGATGCGAATGTTACAGTTTCGTTACCGAAAATATCACCGCTTCGCATCAACCAGACAGCGGAAAATGTGGCCAGTCGCATGTTCCTTTACGAACCTGTCGCTCAGCTGTAAGAACGTGGCGTTTTCAAGTCGATCGCGGCGTTGTCGCATAGACTCGCGATCAATCGACTGACTGATTGAAGAGAGCGCTGATGGCCATGAGTGTTCGCAGTTTGTTGCCGAGATTATTGGCGGCCGCAATCATTGCCGGTGCAGCGCTGGTGCTGAGTTTTGCCCAAGGTGCGTCAGCCCCGGGTTTGCGCAACGTCACCGTACTGATCATCCGTCATGCGGAAAAGCCTGATGCCGGACCCGGTCTATGACTGGCTCATCGTGCTGCGTTTTGATGACAAGGGGCAGTTGATCCAATCGAGTAGCCAGCGGGTTCAGGAAGAGTTAATGCCCGGTGATGTTGCAGTCCCAAGCCACGGCTAAACATCCGTCAGACTAATTACCAGCGGCCATTCACGCGGCGAGTTCGCCCGGTTTCCTGTCGGGATTAGGGAAACGTCCTGCGTGCAGCAGCGAAGCTAGGCCATTCAGCTAAAAGTCATTGCCCAGTAACCTTTGTGCTGTTGCCGGATAGGACAACTCACTAGGGAAGGGCACAATTATGCGGTGGTTTTTTGTTGGGCTTTTGTTGATAGTCGGCGGTTCTGCGCTGGCCTCAGACGTTTTTTTGATACCGGAAAACAATCCCAAGCCGATTTATCCTCGAGAACTGCAAAGGGCAGGTGTAACGGGTGACGTGAAGGTTGGCTTCATCGCCAGGGCGGATGGCTCGGTCAGCGAGATCAGTATTCGGGAAAGCAGTCACCCTGATTTTGCCGAGGCGGTTCGAGTCGCCATCGCGCAGTGGCGTTTCAAGCCCTGGACGGTTGAAGGGGATAAACCTGAAGAGCAGGAAATCATTGCGCCAATGATTTTTCGCCTTGAAAACCAGCCGCTTCATATCAATCAGTGGCTGAAAACAGTCAAATGCCGGGCTGTTAATGAAAACCTCGGAAATATGAGCGAGTTCGATTGGGTCGACTCGAACATTTTTGCTTATACGCGGGCCTATCTTTCAAATTCCCTCACGAGGCATCAATTATCGGATGAGAAGCGTTTGGCGATGATTGCGAAGATGAACAAGCGAGTTTCGATGATCGTAAGAAGTTGTCGAGAGAATCCGATGCGCAAGTTTACGAGTCTGCTGCCTGTGGAAATTCGTGAATTGCTTTGACTTTTAGCTAGACAGCGCCACAGTGTGTGGCGCAATTTTTATTACTCTGCTTTAAAGCCAGGTTTGCCGTTTGCCAAGCGCCATTCTTTGATTTCTTCGAGCGCTCCTTCTGGGCTATCTTCGCGTCCTATTGGACGAATTAAAACCAGCCGTTTCCTTGGATGCTCTGTTATTTTCTCAAAATGCCGCATCCGCTTAGAGGAATACTCACTATAGGCATCGCCCGAAAGACCACTGTCATTCTCGAAGAAGCCTCGTAAAAAAGTTAAGAACTCTTGCTCTGTGTAATCCTCTAACTTGTCTTTAAAATTCATTGTGGAGTACCTTTTTTATGCAGTTCTATGTGCGCTTTTGGAGTTAAGATTCTCAGGTTTTCCAGATCGTACACTTCTCCGCCATCAGCAATTCGGTGGTTGTGGTGTATTTCAAATTTTTCTCTGCCGCCGACAGTCTCCAAAGGATCCGCATAAGGTGCTGCGCCATTGGCCATTTGCTGCAAATCGACTTTACCGAACTGTCGCCGTAGCAACTCATCCGCCGCAACGGTTTTCCAGAAGCTTTCCCTGAATCTACCAAAATCCCTGAACTCCTGACCACGCAACTGATCGGCAATCTGTGCAGGAACCGGCGAGCCGCTTGATTGTGCCGCGCTCCCTAACCAATTATTGCCAACCCCCTGCCCTGTACCTGTAGCCGTACCCGGTTCATAACGCGGGCCGCCACGAGTGGCCATCATGTATATCGATTCGATCCCCGACTCTATCGGAAACTCCAGGATGTAATCATCCGGGTCGTCAAAGTCGCAGGAGGGGTGTTCGTCCACTCGCCCCTGGATTTGTGTGACTCTCGCTCCGGGATAAATTCTGATACCGGGGTCGGTAGCCGGCAGGTCGGTATTGTTTAATAACTCTACACCGGGCGGTGACGCGGGGGCCCACGTCAGCGTAATTGGGATCAAGCCTTCTGTAGTGAACGTGTAAAGTTTCGTTTGGGAGTCAAGGCTGGCTTGCCTGACCCGCACGCCAAAGCTCTTTTTGGGCGACTCAAGATAGAGTTGTGTGTGCTCTCCTTTGGCGGATGACAGTACTCGATGTCGTAGCCAGTAGAGGAGAGTAGATCTTCCAAGCGGAGAGTATTCACGCTCCGGGTAAAACTGAGACAACGGAATGGTGAGCACTATGGGATTGCGCTGAAGCTCTCCATTTCCAAGTGTTGGAATATAGAAAACTGAAGCGAGAAAGGCGCTGACTGGTCCCTTGGCGAGTGCGGTGCGTAGTCCGTTCAGCGAGTCGAGTGCTTTACCGAAGGAGAACGGTGAGCCTTCAAACCCGCTAATCAGGCCATCTGCAGTGATTACCAGTGATCGACCAGCAGTGCCTGTGCTGTCAATCAGTGGTATTTGGACTTTATCGATATTGTATTTTTGGCGAGTCAACTCCTTGATTTCTTCTTGGATATTATTCAAGGCGCTCCAACGTTTTCCGCTTCCAGGCGCTCGATAGAAGTCACCAACGTCGCTCTCCGCTTTAGATATTGCTCGGTCGGCGGTATAGAGTTTCTGATATTTGTCTTTTAACCAGCCAAGTTGCTCATCGATACCCTCTGGCCGGTTCTGAATGAATTGGCCGAGCATCGAATCAAACTCAGCGGCAACCTTTGACGCCACTGCCTGTTTTCTTCTCCGCGCAGCCTGTTTTGCTGCGTCACGTCTTCTGGCTTGCTCTTTGACTTTCGTTTGTTCCGCTTTCCACAGTGCTTCTTCCCTCGCTTCGTGTTCAGCTTGAGCAATCTGTGCTGCGATTCTGGCCGCATCCTCAGCTTTCGCCCTTACTCTTGCAGCTTGAGCTTGGTGCTCAGCTTCTGCCCTTGCTTTCGCGGCTTGAGCTTGCCGCTCAGCTTCCGATTTTGCTCTCGCAGCGTGAGCTTGCTGCTGAGTTGCAATCTGTGCCCGTCGTTCAGCTTCTTGCTGAGCCGCTAAACGAGCCAACTCTTGAGCATGCAAGCTTGCGAGATATGCATCGAGGCTGTTGGATTTGTTCTGCAAAATCTGGATAGCAGTAGTAAGCAGTCGAGCCTTATACGCCGCTTGGGCAGAACTTGCGTATGTTTTTAATAGGTAGGCTGCAGACTGGTCGAATTGAGCAGGATCATTTACAAAGCGAATTGTCGTAATGCTTTTAAGTTGCTCGTGGTTTAACGTAAGCGGGTCGTTTCCTGAAAATTCATTCGCTTGTTGCTGTGCCGTTAGTAGCTGTGCATATCTAATCTGAATGAAGGAAGTGACGATAGTCTTGTCGCGGGTTATAGCCTGAACGGTTTTTTTCAAGCCTTCGTTTGAATGTCCAGAGGCTGTCAGCTCTGAGTTGATATCTGTTTCGATGGTTTGTAGTGTTTTTTTGTATTCATCATCGAGATGGCGGCGGGCTTTTTCATACCGGGCCGGTAATGAGCCTATTATCATGTTTTTGAAGGTTCGTGCCATTGTTACGTCTGAAATGTCAAAAGTTGGGAGGCGACTTGTCTCTCGATATTCCCCTCCGTTTCCAAACTCGGAATAAGTTTGTTTTTCGTACGGGTTGACTTCAGTTACGTCCAGCGAAACAGGCTGGCCGGGGCGCCAGTTTTGATTGCTCATACAGTTACTCCTTGTGTCTGTATGTGCTCAAACTAACCGGATTTTCTACGGGGACTGCGCTAAATAGTTACCGCCCACAAACCAAGGACTTGTGGTTAAGGGGGAAGTTGATGTATGAATAAAAAGGCCAGAATCGAGTTTCAGCGATCCTGGCCTGTTGAAAGTCGAGCAAAACTCAGCGCACCTGCACCACTACCTTGCCCACCGCCTTGCGCTGGCCCAGATCATTGATCGCCTGCGCCGCATCGCCCAGCGGATACACCTGCGACACCAGCGGTTTCAGCTTGCCCTCGGCAAACCAGCCGAACAGTTGCTGGAAATTCGCCGCGTTGTCCTGCGGCTGGCGCTGGGCGAAAGAGCCCCAGAACACCCCAAGTACGGCCGCGCCTTTGAGCAGGGCGAGGTTGACCGGCAGTTCCGGGATGCGTCCGCTGGCGAAACCGACCACCAGCAGGCGACCGTTCCAGGCGATGGCACGAATGGCCTGGTCGAACAGGTCGCCGCCGACCGGGTCGTAAATCACGTCAGCACCCTGGCCGTCGGTGAGGCGTTTGATTTCGTCCTTGAGGTTGCTTTCGCTGTAGTTGATCAACTCATCGGCACCAGCCGCTTTAGCCACCGCGAGTTTCTCGGCGCTGCTGGCAGCGGCGATGACCCGGGCACCCATGGCTTTGCCGATTTCCACAGCGGCGAGGCCGACGCCGCCGGAGGCACCGAGGACCAGCAGGGTTTCGCCCGTTTGCAGGTTGGCGCGCTGCTTGAGCGCATGCATCGAGGTGCCGTAGGTCATGCTGAAGGCGGCAGCGACGTTGAAATCCATCGACTCAGGAATCGGCAGCACGTTGTAGCCGGCAACGGCGACCTGCTCGGCGAAACTGCCCCAGCCGGTCAGGGCCATGACCCGGTCGCCGACCTTCAAATGGCTGACCTTTTCCCCGACTTCGCGGACCACGCCGGCCGCCTCGCCGCCCGGCGAGAACGGGAAGGGCGGCTTGAACTGGTACTTGCCCTCAATGATCAGCGTGTCCGGGAAGTTCACCCCGGCGGCGTGCACGTCCAGCAGGATTTCGTTCTTCTTGGCGACAGGACTGGCGACGTCTTCCAGCACCAGCGATTCGGCAGGGCCGAAGGCTTTGCACAGCACGGCTTTCATCAGGGCTATTCCTTTGGGAGTGATGGCCGATAAGTGTAGGTGTGTGAATCAACGGGTCAACGAGCATGCCCGGCCCTGATAGTCAGCCATAAGCTTGTGCTTGCGCGGCGGGTCGTTATGCTAGGCCGCAAACCGGATAAGGAGCGAATTGTGAAAGCGTGGATCATGTTGTTGCTGGCCCTGTCTCTGCCTCTGGCAGCCTCGGCCGAAGAAGCCAAAGAAGGCGCGGCGCCGAAGGTCAACTACATCACCCTGAGCCCGCCGTTCGTCGGCAACTATGGGCTGGACGGCACGACGAAGCTCAAGGTCTACAAGGCCGATGTGGCCTTGCGCGTGACGGGCGATGAAGCGACCAAACTGGTCAAGGCCAACGAGCCGCTGATCCGCAACCAACTGGTGGCGCTGTTTACCCAGCAGAGCACCGAGGCGATGGGCAGCATCGAAGGCAAGGAAAAACTGCGTCAGGAAGCGCTGAAGCAGACCCAGCAAGTGATGAATGACGAGACCGGCAAGCCGGTGGTTGAGGATCTGTTGTTCAATAACCTGATCATTCAATAAATCTTGTGTTGTCCGGGCTGGCGCCATCGCGAGCAGGCTCACTCCTACAATTGGAATGCGTTCCCCCTGTAGGAGTGAGCCTGCTCGCGATAGCTGTATTTCAGCCGCGAAATTTCCTACGGCTTGAGCGCAATCACCGCCGCCCACTGCTCCGCCGTCACCGGCATCACTGACAGCCGCGATCCCTTCTGCACCAGCGGCAGCTCGGCCAGCGCCGTCTGCTGCTTCAGATAATCGAGCTTCAACACCCGCGCAAACGTCTCGACGTGCGCCACATCGATCGCGCTCCAGGCATTTTTCTCCGGCGTCGCCTTGGGATCGAAGTAATGACTCTCGGGTTCAAGCGCCGTCGGATCCGGATAGGCCGCTTCGATTATTTTGCCGATCCCGGCAATCCCCGGCTCCGGGCAACTGGAATGATAGAAAAAGAACTCATCGCCCACCGCCATCGCCCGCAGGAAGTTGCGTGCCTGATAGTTGCGAACCCCGTCCCAGCGCGCCTTGCCGAGCTTCTCCAAAGCCTTGATCGAGAGTTCGTCGGGCTCTGATTTCATCAGCCAGTAAGCCATGTGGTGTGCTCCTGAAGCGGTCATTGGGCAGGTTGTCGGGCAATTTTATGACAAACCGACAGTCGGTTGACGTCAGCATTTGCGCGCGGGTTCACGTTGCCGCAAAATGCCGGCCTTTAAAGCTTGACGCTGCTGCACGGCCTACGAATGGAAACCGCTGCTGTCATCGTGATGATGTGCCTTGAGGGGGGCAATCGATGAAACGCAAACCGGATTTGCTATGGACTTTGGTAATTTTGTTCGGCCTGGGCGTTGTAACCACCGGTTATGCGCAAAGCCTGTGGACCGCCAAGACCGATGCGCCGATTGAAGTGGCGCAACAGGTTCAACAGTCGACCGCGTTCAAACGCTGAAACGACTTGCTCGACGCCGCTGTTCTGCGCGGCGTCTTATCCCGCGAAATACCACGCCTTGTCAGTGACCGTGCCCTGTAACGGTACATCCCAGCTTGCCTGCGCCAACCGTTCGACTTTCTGACATTCATGGGCCAGACCCAGCAGCGTCGGCTTGCGCCAGTTTTTGCGCCGGGCCAGGTACGCCAGGCTGCGATCGTAAAAGCCACCGCCCATCCCCAGTCGTCCGCCGACATCGTCAAAGCCCACCAGGGGGAGCAGCACCAGGTCCAGCGCCCAGACCTTGCGTTGCCGAGCCAGATTGGCCCGCGGCTCAAGGATGCGGAAGCGATTGGGGATGAGCTTTTCGCCGGGGCGGATGCGCTGGAAGACCATTTTGGTCCGCGGCCAGGCACTGAGCACCGGCAGATAGGTCGCCTTGCCCCGGCGTTGCGCTTCGCGCAGCAGCAGACGCGGATCGATTTCACCGTCGGTGGGCAGGTACAGGGAAATGTGTTTCGCCCGGCGAAAGTGCGGGTCTTGCGCCAGTTGCCGGAACAGGCCTTGGGCGGCCTGGCGTTGCTCGCTCGGCGTCAGGGCACGGCGCGCCTTGCGCAGCAGGCGGCGGAGTTGCGGGCGGGGCAGCAGCGCGGGTTCGGTCATGGTTCGGCTTCGGCAGGTGGATGCAAAAACGTACGCATAAAAAATCCGATGTCGGCATACACCGACATCGGATTCGAATCAGGCTCCCCGGATGTACCGCTGTCAACTCAGCCCTTGAACCCGAAAGTTCAAGGTGGAAGAAGCAGTAGACTTTAAGGCTTTCCGTCTAGCGGACATGCACACCAGCCCAACGTGCAACTTCCAGGGTAGTGCGAATCGGCTCCGGGACATCGTCAACTGGCAAGCACCCCAGGGAGTGCCGCGAGTATACCTCAAGCCGCCAGTCGAATCAGCCCTTGCCGGTGCTCTGCTCGTCGGCGAGCACCAGATCGACACGATCGAGCAAGTCGCGCACTTGCTCACGGGTCGAACCGCTGGCCTGGATATCCGGACGCTCTTCTTTGTGCAACAGGTCATGGGTGATGTTCAACGCGGCCATTACGGCGATGCGGTCGGCGCCGATGACTTTGCCGCTGCTGCGGATCTCGCGCATCTTGCCATCGAGGTAGCGCGCGGCGCTGACCAGATTGCTGCGTTCTTCCGGCGGGCAGATGATCGAATACTCTTTATCGAGGATCTGCACGGTGACGCTATTGCTTGAACTCATGAGTCTTGCTCCAGGGCCTTGAGGCGCGAAATCATCGATTCGACCTTACGCCGGGCGATTTCGTTTTTTTCAATGAGGTGAGCGCGTTCCTCGCGCCAGGTTTTTTCCTGAGCTAGTAAGAGTGCGTTTTGACTCTTTAGTTGCTCGACTCGGCCAATCAGCAGTTCGAGTCTGGCCATCAGCGCTTGCAGGTCGGTGTCTTCCATTGGGTCCACGTGTTCGTCTGATGGGTGGGAACTGGCGGACAGCCTTTAATGGTCTTGGCGGGGCTGTCGATGTAGGATACAAGGCCTTCATTCTAGACATAGCGCCGTCTGGCGCCTAGCTGCCCATGCCCATTCAGAATTCTCCGTACCAAGCCTTTGCCACCCTGCTGACCACCAGCGGCCACAACGTCTCGCCTGCCGAGTTGCACGGCGTGCTGCTCGGGCGCAGTTGCGCCGGCGCCGGCTTCGATAACGAAGGCTGGCTGATCGACGCCGCCGAACTGCTCGAAGGCGACATCCAGGACAACGTCCGCAACGCCTTGATCGGCTTGCAGGAGATGGTCCAGGGCGAGCTGACCGGCGACGACGTTACCGTCGTTCTGCTGTTGCCGACCGACGACGCGCCACTGACCGACCGCGCCGCTGCACTGGGCCAATGGTGTCAGGGCTTCCTCAGCGGCTTCGGCCTGAACTGCCGCGACAGCAGCATGCTCAGTGTTGAAGCAACGGAAGTGCTGCAGGATCTGGCAGCCATTTCTCAGGTGCAGGACGCACTGGAAGAGTCCGAAGACGGCGAGTCCGACTACATGGAAGTCATGGAATACCTGCGCGTCGCGCCGCTGCTGCTGTTCTCGGAAACCAAGAAAGCCGACGTGCCGCCAGCGGCCAAGCCGTCGCTGCATTAATCGCGTGTCAGGGAAAGCCATCTGCCCATGATCCATATCCCCAAAGCGGAATACAGCCGTCGCCGCAAGGCGCTGATGGCGCAGATGGAACCCAACAGCATCGCGATCCTGCCCGCCGCCGCGGTGGCTATCCGCAACCGCGACGTCGAGCACGTCTACCGCCAGGACAGCGACTTCCAGTACCTCAGCGGTTTTCCCGAACCGCAAGCCGTCATCGTGCTGATGCCCGGCCGTGAGCATGGCGAGTACATCCTGTTCTGCCGTGAACGCAACGCCGAACGCGAATTGTGGGACGGCTTGCGCGCCGGGCAAGAAGGCGCGATCCGCGATTACGGTGCTGACGATGCGTTTCCGATTACCGACATTGACGACATTCTCCCGGGCCTGATCGAAGGCCGCGACCGGGTGTATTCGGCGATGGGCAGCAACCCGGAATTCGACCGGCACCTGATGGACTGGATCAACGTGATCCGCTCCAAGGCCCACCTTGGCGCGCAGCCGCCGAATGAATTCGTTGCCCTGGATCATCTGCTGCACGACATGCGCCTGTATAAATCGGCGGCAGAAGTGAAGGTGATGCGCGAAGCGGCACGAATCTCGGCCCAGGCGCATCTCCGCGCGATGCAGGCCAGCCGTCCCGGGCTGTATGAGTACAGCCTCGAAGCCGAACTGGATTACGAGTTCCGCAAGGGCGGGGCGAAGATGCCGGCCTACGGCTCGATCGTTGCGGCCGGTCGCAACAGCTGCATCCTGCATTACCAGCAGAATGACGCGTTGCTCAAGGACGGCGATCTGGTGCTGATCGACGCCGGTTGCGAAATCGACTGCTACGCCAGCGACATCACCCGCACCTGGCCGGTCAACGGCAAGTTTTCGTCGGAACAGAAAGCGATCTACGAAGTGGTGTTGGCTTCGCAAGAAGCGGCGTTCGCCGAAATCGCCCCGAACAAGCACTGGAACCAGGCGCACGAAGCCACGGTTCGAGTGATTACCTCGGGTTTGGTGAAACTGGGCTTGTTGCAAGGCGGGGTTGATGAATTGATCGCCAGCGAAGCCTACAAAGCGTTTTATATGCACCGTGCCGGTCACTGGCTGGGCATGGACGTGCACGACGTCGGCGAATACAAGGTCGGCGGCGAATGGCGAGTACTCGAAGTCGGCATGGCGCTGACCGTCGAGCCGGGCATCTACATCGCCCCGGACAACCAGAACGTAGCGAAAAAATGGCGTGGCATCGGCGTGCGTATCGAGGACGACGTGGTGGTGACCAAAACCGGTTGTGAAATTCTCACCCGCGGCGTGCCAAAAACCGTCGCCGAGATCGAAGCGTTGATGGCACAAGCAAGGACACACGCGGCATGAGTCGAGTCAATCTGGCAATCATCGGTGGCGGCCTGGTCGGCGCCAGTCTGGCGTTGGCCTTGCAGGCCGGAGCCAAGGCCCGTGGCTGGAAAATCGTACTGATCGAACCGTTCGCCCCCGGCGACAGTTGGCAGCCGAGCTACGATGCGCGTTCCTCAGCGCTGTCGTTCGGCTCGCGGCAGATTTACCAGCGCCTGGGCGTTTGGCAGGAAATCTCCCGCCGCGCCGAACCGATCAAACAGATTCATGTGTCTGACCGTGGCCGTTTCTCTACCGCCCGGCTGTCGGCGATGGAAGAGGGCGTGCCTGCGCTGGGTTACGTGGTGGAAAACGCCTGGCTCGGCCAATGCCTGTGGCAACACCTCGACAAAGACGTGATCAGTTGGCGCTGCCCGGCCGAGGTCATGCGGATGGAGCCGTTGCCCGATGGCTATCGCCTGACGCTCAACGATGAAACCACGCTGGAATGCGACCTTGCGGTACTCGCCGATGGCGGTCGTTCGGGACTGCGCGAGCAGTTGGGGATCAACGTGCGCCAGCGGCCGTACAACCAGAGCGCGCTGATCGCCAACATCACCCCGAGCGAAGCGCACAACGGCATGGCGTTCGAGCGCTTTACCGACGAAGGGCCAATGGCACTGCTGCCGCTGCCGGACAACCGCTGTGCGCTGGTCTGGACGCGGCTGGGCATGGACGCGCAGCGTCTGACGGCGTTGAGCGAACGCGACTTTCTCAGCGAATTGCAGGGCGTGTTCGGCTATCGCCTCGGCACCTTGAAACAGGTCGGCGCGCGGCATCTGTATCCGCTGTCGCTGGTCGAGGCTGAAGAACAGGTGCGTTCGCACCTGGCCGTGCTCGGCAACGCCGCGCACAGCCTGCACCCGATCGCCGGGCAGGGCTTCAACCTGTCGCTGCGCGATGCCGATGCCTTGGCAACCGCGCTGTTGAGTAGCGACAAAGGGCTGGGCGACTTTGCCACGCTGCAGGCGTATCGCGAGCGGCAGCGTCTGGATCAGGACCTCACCGTCGGCTTCTCCGATCAGGTCACGCGCCTGTTCGGCAGCACGCAGCCACTGGTCTCGCTGGGCCGTAATATCGGCCTGCTCGGCCTAGACCTGCTGCCTCCGGCCAAGCGCTGGTTTGCCCGGCAGGCCATGGGGCTGGGAACGCGTCCGGATGCTTGAGTGGCTGGCCGGCACTTTCATTTTCAGGATCGCGCCGTCAACTGGCGCGCTCGGTAAAACCCTTAACGTGCGGCGCAAGCCGCAAGCGAGACAGGCTTAAAGCATGGAAATGCGCGCAGATCTGCTGATTGTCGGAGCCGGAATGGTCGGCAGCGCCCTGGCGCTGGCGCTACAGAACAGCGGGCTGGAAGTGCTGCTGCTCGATGGCAGCCCGCTGAGCGTCAAGCCCTTCGACGCGGCCGCACCTTTCGAGCCGCGCGTCAGTGCCTTGTCGGCGGCCAGCCAGCGGATTCTGCAACGCCTCGGCGTGTGGGACGGCATCGCCGGGCGCCGCAGCAGTCCCTACACCGACATGCACGTCTGGGATGGCAGCGGCACCGGGCAGATACATTTCTCGGCCAGCAGCGTGCATGCCGATGTGCTTGGTCACATCGTCGAAAACCGCGTGGTGCAGGACGCCTTGCTCGACCGTCTGCACGACTGCGATCTGGGCATGCTGGCCAACGCCCGCCTGGAACAGATGCGCCGCTCCGGCGATGACTGGTTGCTGACACTGGCCGATGGCCGCCAGTTGCGCGCGCCGCTGGTGATTGCCGCAGATGGCGCGAACTCGGCGGTGCGCCGGCTGACCGGCGTCGCCACTCGCGAATGGGATTACCTGCATCACGCCATCGTCACCAGCGTGCGCAGCCGCCAGCCGCACCGCAAAACCGCGTGGCAGCGTTTCACCGACCACGGACCGTTGGCGTTTCTGCCGCTTGAGCGTGACGGGCAGCAGGATTGGTGCTCGATTGTCTGGTCGACCACGCCGAGCGAGGCCGAACGCTTGATGGCGCTGGACGACGCTTCGTTCTGTGCCGAGCTGGAGCGTGCTTTTGAAGGGCTCCTCGGTGAGGTCGTCAGTGCCGATCCACGTGTGTGCGTGCCGCTACGTCAGCGTCACGCCAAGCGCTACGTGGCTGAAGGCCTGGCGCTGATCGGTGACGCGGCGCACACCATCCACCCGTTGGCGGGACAGGGCGTGAACCTGGGTTTCCTCGACGCGGCGGTGCTGGCGGAGGTTGTGCTGCAAGCGCACGAGCGCGGTGAGCGGCTGGCGGATGTGAAAGTGTTGAGCCGTTATGAGCGGCGGCGCATGCCGCACAATCTGGCGCTGATGGCGGCGATGGAGGGCTTTGAACGCTTGTTCCAGGCCGATCCGCTGCCGCTGCGCTGGTTGCGCAATACCGGGCTGAAACTGGTAGATCAAATGCCCGAGGCGAAGGCTTTGTTTGTGCGTGAAGCTCTCGGTTTGACCGGTGATCTTCCGGCCCTCGCCAAGCCCTAAGATATGCACTGAGTTTGATGGCCTCATCGCGAGCAGGCTCACTCCTACAATGCACTGTGCAAACCACATTTCCTACGGCGGTCAGTCACAGTGACGATAGAT